>NZ_JBGMOE010000224.1:5821-180822 GCF_041424195.1 Tardiphaga sp.
TCTGTAAGATCAATGCGGCAAATGCAGGCTGGCCTGATGGATCAATCCCATTTCGAGCAACAAAGCCGCTGCCGGAGGTGAGCCGATGCCGTACATCTAGGGCGAAGGTGGCGAAGGATGATTAGCCTCGCCGGGTGTCTTGCCTGCGCTGCAGGGCGCGGCGCCGTCGATCAACCGAGCGCCCGTCAGACGCCATAGCAATCCGACCGCGCCGGTGACGACAAACAAAATCGCCAGCGGAAGCAGCACGAAGAAGGCGAAAGCCCGTTCGCCGAACATTTCGTCATACCAACTCCAATCAGTGCATTCCCACTTCGCGGTTGTCCCGCTTGGGAAGATGATGTCGAAGTGGCCAACCGAGTGCAACGCTGTGACTATTCCAGCGGCAACGCTCAGCCAGAAGAAGCGGGATACGGAAATTCCGACAATCTGAAACATGAGTAGAACAAGCCAAGGCCACGAAAGGCCGAGGTGCTCCTTCAAGACGCCGATGGGCGTGGCGGAACGGAAGCAGGAAGTCACTTCATTCCTGATCACATCAGCAAAATAAAGCTGGCTGAGAAGCAACGATAGCGTCGTGGCGACGATGGCCCCGATCGCTACCCAAAATCTGAGCCGCGCAGCTTTTGCCACAAGATTTCACCGCTTGATCAAGCTGAGAAAATCAGCCGAGAAAAACGGTAGCGCCAGTCAAAGAAACAAATGTGAATATCATAGGTGCCCTCGAAACGACTGACTTCCATGTCAATTTGCTGCGAGCAACCGTCAATCCCATTTCGGCGCGAAGCCGTAGTCGGTCAGCCGCCCCTTCGGATGCGCCAGCTGCGAAATCCGCGACATCTCGGTTTCGGACAGCATGAAATCGAACACGTCGATATTCTCCGACAGGCGCTCGACCTTGGAGGTGCGCGGGATCGCTACCGCGCCCTGCTGTACCAGCCAGCGCAGGCAGACCTGCGCCGCGCTCTTGCCATGTGCCTTGCCGATGTCAGCAAGCGTTTCATCGCCGCGGACACTGCCCTGGGCGATCGGGCTGTAGGCGACCATGGCCAGACCATTCTGCCGGCAGGCCTCGCGTACTTTCGCCTGGTCGAGATAGGGATGATATTCGACCTGATCGCAGACCAGCGGCGCGGGACATGCGGCCACCGCCTGTTCGATCAGCGCCACGGTGAAATTCGACAGGCCGATATGTCTGGTCAGGCCCATTTGCTTCGCATGGGCCAGCGCGCCGAGCGTTTCCTCCAGCGGCACCTGTGGGTTCGGCCAGTGCAGCAACAACAGATCGACCTCGGTCATCCGCAGCCGCGTCAGGCTCTCCTTCACGGAACGTTCGAGATTGTGGGGCGCGAAATGCGTCGTCCAGATCTTTGTGGTGACGAACATCTCGTCGCGGCGAATGCGCGATGCACGGATGCCCTCGCCGACATCGCGCTCGTTTTCATAGACCTGTGCGGTGTCGATGTGGCGATAGCCGAGCCGGATCGCCTGCTCGACGACGCGGGCACAAACGCGGCCGCGCAATTCCCATGTCCCGAGGCCAATGGCCGGGATGCGGGCGCCGTTTGCCTCCACGAACTGCATCATCTTCGCCTCTCACAGAGGAACGATACGAGCGCCGCAAGCCTTTCCTGGACATGGCCGGCGCGTCAGCGCCAACGATTATCCACCACGATTGTTCAGGCGTCCGCAGCAACCGGCGCGAGCGCCGCAAATACCGTCTCGGGCGCGTGAGCGATCACCGCCAGCAAGGCACGGGCCGGACCGCGCGGCATGCGCTTGCCCTGCTCCCAGTTGCGGATGGTCTCGACGGGAACGCCGAGACGCGCGGCAAATTCCATCTGGGTCAGCTGCGCACGGCGGCGCAGATCGCGAACTTCTGCCTCGCCGGGCCGCACCGCGACCGGCTCCGGCGCAACAGGCATATCGGGAACCAGCGGCACCTCGTGCCCGTCCCGCAATTCGACAATCCGACCGTCAGCCTTCAACCGCAAGCGCATGTTCGACCTCATTGCGCGTGATGGTCGGCGATTACCGTTAAGGAGCGGTGAAGACGCGAACTACACCGCTGCCCCTCTCCACCCGCGTTGACGTCCAAGTAGCCCGAAGCTGGAATTCACACTGCGCGATCGGCTGGGGCGATCCTGGCAATGCGGCACGGTGCAGCTCGACAGCGGTCTAGACGACGCCCGTCTTTCTCAGCGCGGCAATCCGTTCGCCGTCGTAGCCGATGGTGGACAGGATTTCGTCCGTGTTGGAGCCGAGAAGTGGCGGCGCGCGATATTCGGTAATCGGCGTGCCCGAAAACATCAGCGGATTTCGTACCAGCGAAAGCGCAGGCTCGAAGGGATGGTTTGAGCTCACGCGCATGCCGCGGGACTTCACATGAGGGTCCGCGAAAACCTGATCGAAGTCGTTGATCGGGCCGGACGGTACGCCGACCGCCTCCAGACGCTCCAGCCAGTAGGCGACCGGCTGCTTCAGGAAAAGACCGGCGAAGATGGCCATGATCTCCTTGCCGTGCTGGACACGATCGTTGTTCTTCAGGAAGCGCGGATCCTTGGCCAGGTCCGGCTCTCCGAGCACTTCGCATGTCCGCTGGAACTGGCCGTCATTGCCGTTCACGATCATCACCTCGCCGTCGGTGCAACGGAAGACGCCGGCGGGCATGCCGCCATTGCCCCATGTTCCGCGGCGCGGCGGGACTTTGCCGTGGATGAGATAGGGTTGGAGCCAGTGCGACAGCGAGGCGATCACGGTATCGAACAGACAAGCATCGATCTGCTGTCCCTCGCCGCCGCCAGCGTCGCGGTGATAGAGCGCGGACATCACGCCGATGGTGGCGTTCAGGCCGGTCATATAGTCCACGATCGAAGGACCGACCTTCATGGGGCCTTCGCCGGGCTCGCCGTCGAGATGGCCCGTCACGCTCATGAGACCGCCCATCGCCTGCAGGATCGCATCATAGCCGGCACGCGTGGCATAGGGACCGGTTTGTCCGAAGCCTGTGACGGAGCAGTAGACGATGCGCGGGTTGATGGCTTTGATCGCGTCATAGTCGAGGCCATAACGCTTGAGGTCGCCGACCTTGTAGTTTTCCAACAAGACGTCGGCCGTCTTGGCGAGTTCGCGAATGATCTCCTGGCCTTCAGGCTTGGCCACATTGACCGTGACCGACTTCTTGTTGCGGTTGGCGCAGAGATAGAACCCATTGTCGCGTCTGCTGCCGTCCGGATCGTTCAGATAAGGAGGGCCGAATGCGCGGGAATCGTCACCGCTTCCGGGTCTCTCGATCTTGATGACTTCGGCGCCGAAATCACCGAGCATCTGCCCTGCGATCGGGCCGGCAAGCACCCGAGTCATATCGATAACCTTGATACCCGAGAGCGGCAGAGCCGGCATGCATTCCTCCTGTTATATCGATGCGTCACGTCCGCCACGGTGAACGTGTGGAGCGAGCGCTTACAGGAAAATCACCCCGATTGCACTGCTTTGTGAGCATGAGGGCTATCCCATTCAAGCGGGCACGGAACAGCGCTCTGGATTTCCGGACGCCGAAATTTCAAGACTGAGCAGCCCCTACGCATTGTCAGGGGTAAGACCGCATCCAGAGTAAGACCGACCGCTTTGCGCCAGAAGGAGACATGAGCGCGGCGTCGCGCAGGCAACAGCGTTCAGCTCTTGCTTGCCAGTCTCACGACGGCTGAAACGTCGCGAACGATCCCTACTTCAGCCCGAACCACAGCGTCGCGATTCCCAGGAAAGCGAAGAAGCCCACCACATCGGTCACCGTGGTTACGAATGTCCCGGAGGCAACCGCAGGGTCGGCTCTCACCCGTTCCAGCACCATCGGGATCAGGATGCCGCCGAGTGCGCCGGCGATCAGATTGCAGATCATTGCGAGGCCGATGACGATGCCAAGGCCGGGCGTCTTGAACCAGGCAAAGGCGGCGATGCCGGTGATCAAGGCAAAGGCCAATCCGTTGATCAGGCCGACAAGGCCTTCGCGGATCACGATACGCATCGCGTTATTGGGATTGAGCTGCCGCGTCGCCAATGCGCGCACCGCGACCGTCATGGTCTGGGTCGCGGCATTGCCGCCCTGGCTGGCGACGATGGGCGCCAGCACCGCCAGTGCCACCATCTGCTGCAACTGGTCCTCGAACAGGCCCAGCACCGACGACGCGATGAAAGCGGTGGCGAGGTTGATGAGCAGCCAGGTAAAGCGGCCCTTGGCGATGGTCCAGAAATTGTCCGACAGTTCTTCGTCCGACGTGACGCCGCCGAGCGCCTTGAGGTCCTCGTCGGCCTCCTCCTCGATGACGTCGACGACATCGTCGATGGTGATGACGCCGACCAGGCGATCGTCGGTATCGACGACGGGCGCCGCGACAAGATTGTACTTGCCGAACATCCGCGCCACTTCCTCCTGATCGTCCAGTACCGAGACGCGGCGGCGGTCCTCGTCGATCAGGTCGGCCAGCGGCACCGGACGGCGCGCGCGCAACAGCGCGTCCAGCGATACTGCGCCCTGCCAGCGCTGGTCGGCATCGACGGAATAGATCTCGTAGAACCGGTCCGGCAGGTCCGGGGTCTCGCGCATGTAGTCGATGGCCTGACCGACATTCCAGTCCGGCGGCATCGCGATGAACTCGGTCTGCATGCGCCGGCCGGCGGAGTTCTCGGGGTAAGTGAGGCTGCGCTCGAGCGCCACGCGCTCGGACAGCGGCAGCTTCTCGAGGATCTCGTCCTGGACCTCCTCGTCGACGCCTTGAAGCAGTTCGACGGCATCGTCGGAATCGAGTTCGCGAACGCCCTCGGCCACGGTTTCCGGCGGCAGATCCTCGAGCAGCTCCTCACGAACGGTGTCGTCGACCTCGTTCAGCGCCGAAAAGTCGAAATCGGCGCCGGTCAGCTCGATCAGGCTGATGCGTTCATCGGCGTCGAGGGCTTCGATCAGGTCGCCGAGATCGGCCTCATGCAGCTCGCCGACGATCTCCTTGAGAAATGCGGTATCGGCAACCTGAACCGCGTGCGAGATCGCCTCGACAAATTCGGGGCGAATGTCGCCGTCATCGTTGCGCATCGGCATCCTGTCGAGCGCCGACAATCCCTCGGGAGCGACCGGTTGAGCGAGATCGACATCATCGGCCATGCCGCACCTCGCCTGCTTGTTTGGGGGGTGACGGAGCTAGCGCTATCCCCTGGGAAATGCGCTAATCCATCTGTGAACAGAAGCTCGCATCAGGCATTACCCAATGCGCAATGCCTGATGCAATCGGAAAAACGCGGTGCGCGAAATCAGCGGCCGGGAAAGTGTCGTGATCGTGTTGAAGGCCGCCATCCTTGCCTTGATTGCTTCCACCATCGCCGCCCATGCCGAGGATTGCCCGCGCAAGGATACGCTCGGCACCGCGCGCATTCTCACGGTGGATCCCAGGACCTATCCGCGCGTCGGAACCCAGAGTTTTCCGGATACGCTGCCGCTGCAAGACCACGAGGTCGTGCTGACCTTCGACGATGGCCCGCATGCGCCGACCACGACGAAGATTCTCACGGCGCTGTCCCGCGAATGTGTTCGTGCGACCTTCTTCCTGATCGGCCAGAGCGCCACGGCCAATGCCTCGCTGGTGAAACGCATGGCCGCCGAAGGACACACCATCGGCCATCACACCCTGGCCCATGCCGACCTCAAGAAGATCAGCAATTCAGCCGCCGTCGAACAGATCGACCGCGGCATCAGCGCCGACGAAATGGCCCTGAACGGCAAGGCCACCACCGTGCCGACCACGCCGTTCTTCCGGTTCCCCTATTTCGAGTCGACACCGGCCCTGCTGGACCTGCTGCAGTCCCGCCAGATCGCAGTGTTCGGCGCGGATTTCTGGGCCAGCGACTGGAACCCCATGACTCCGCAGCAGCAGCTGGAGCTGATTACCGGTCGCCTGAAGGCCGCCGGGCGGGGAATCATCCTGTTTCACGACACCAAGGCGCAGACTGCCGCGATGCTGCCCGATTTCCTGCGCTATCTCCGGGAGAACCGCTACCGGGTCGTCCATATCGTGCCACCTGACGCCGGCACCCCGGCCCGCTCCGGCTCCCAACAGAGCAAATCCCAATAGACGGTATGCGGAAAATACCGTCGGCGGGCCGATATGATTAACATTGCGTTCACAGCCGCCCCGGTAACTTCGCGGCTGACATCAAAGCGAGTGACGGATCGACTAATGGACAAGGCGACGACTGACCGGGCGCGACGCCTTCTGTGCCTGAGCCTGCTCACCGGCCTGACCCTGTTCACCGCCGCCGCAGCCTCCACCACCCGTGCCTTGTCGGCCGAAGCGTGCCCCGGCAATCCCGACGCGCTCGGCACCTCGCGCACCATCGTGGTCGACCCTCGAGAGCACACCAAGATCGGCACCATGCAATATGCCGAGACGCTGCCGCTCCGGGACAAGGAGGTCGTTCTGACTTTCGACGACGGCCCGATCCCGAAGCACTCGAACGCGATCCTGGATATTCTCGCCTCCGAATGCGTGAAGGCGACCTTCTTCATCATCGGCCGGATGGCGAAGGAACATCCCGAAGGCGTGCGCAAGCTGATCGCGCTCGGCCATACCGTCGGCACCCATAGCCAGAACCACCCGCTCAGCATGAACCGCATGCCGATCGAGAAGGCGCAGCAGGAAATCGAGGACGGCATCGCCAACACCACGGCGGCGCTCGGTGACCCCGCGCTGCTGTCGCCGTTCTTCCGCATTCCCGGCCTGCTGCGCGCGAGTGCGGTCGAGGACTATCTCGCGTCACGCGGGATCCAGACCTGGAGCGCCGATTTTCCGGCCGACGACTGGCGCCATGTGTCACCGCAGAAGGTCCATGACCTCGCGATCTCGCGCATTGCCGCCAAGGGCAAGGGCATCCTCTTGCTGCATGATATCCAGCCGCGCACCGTGGCCGCCCTGCCCCGCATCCTGCGCGACCTCAAGGCTGGCGGCTATCACATCGTCCATGTCGAGGCGGCGACGCCGGGCAAGCCCAAGACACCCACGGAGCCGCAGCAGTGGCAGTTGCATCCGGTGTCGGAGACCGTGGCCGTCACGCGCTGGCACAAGGTGCCGACCTTCGCCTTCGCCCATGACGACATGCTGCCCGTGCCCACGATCTCCGCTTCCGACCAGATGCTGTCGCTGACCGAGAATTTCGATCGCGTGCGCCGGCCGCGCAGTGCCGTGTCGCTGCCCGAACCGGCGCCATGGCCGCGCAACGCGACGCTGCATGCGATGACCAGCAGCGCCTCGCTGCCGGTGCCGGCCTCAGACCTGTTCGAGATTTCAGAGCACCGCAACCAGCCGATCAACGCATTGATCCGGCTGCCGCATCACGCGCAGCAGACCGTTCCGGTCCGCGCCGCTCAGTCAGACGCCATCGGAAAACTGATCTCGATCGATGCCAGCGCCGCCAGGCGCACCATCCCCGGCGCCATTCCGCCGGGCCTGCATCCGACCGCGACCGCCGCCCCGCGCTGAGCGCGATTATTCGGTGACGATCTTGGCGATGCACAGCACCACGATGATGCCGAGGAACAGCAGGTCGATATAGGACTTCATCTCGCCGGCCTGACGCAGGTCGACGACGTCCTTCACGACCGCCTTGCGCGACGCCACGGCGGAGGGGCCTTCACCGGCCAGTCCGCCAAGCCGCCGTGCTTCAAGCTCGAGCTTCTCGATCGCCTTGAAGAAGACGAATGTGCGCAGCGCCGAGATCGCGCGCAGGGCGGCATAGGCCAGCACCAGAGCTGCCACGATGGCGCGCTGCTGATAGGTGCCGACGAAATTCAGGCTGAAAAAGACCAGCGCCAGAAAGGCAAAGTTGGAGAGGAAACGATAGGCATAGCTCAGATATTTCATGACCACCCCGGCAGATCGACGCTCCCGGCCTTGCTTGACTGCCGGATGGCGGCGTTGCTACCGGCAAGTCGTTACCTGAGCGCTAAAGGATGATGACAACTGCAATGCATCTGCGCCTTTCATCGCGAACCACTCACCGACTTTTATCAATGGAAGGTGCGGGACGGACCTGGCAGCACGGAGCCGGCCAGACGAACGACGAATGGCTGGCATCGTCCGGCCAGCACGGCGACCTCCGCGGCTGCTTCGGCACCGATGTCACGGCGTCATGTTCGGACATCGCAACATAGGCCCATCGTGCAGCAGCGCTTCCCGCCTTGTACAACCTTGACAGCAGAACGGGGTTCGACGTAACCAGCCGTCATTGCTGGGTGTGCCCCCGCCGTAAGCGTTAACGTCACTCAACGTGCTCAGCTCCGGACAGCCCCAACGTGGCTGGCCGCCTCGAAAGCACGTCGACATGAACCAGAACGCTCCCCTTCGATCCAGACCCGCACCGCTCAGCCGCGACGACCGCAAGAGCCTGATCAAGCAGGTCGCGATCGTGTTTTTCGGCTTCCTCTCGGTCGGCCTGCCGCTGCCGCCGATCTCGCTCTACATCCATGACCAGCTCGGCTTCAGCGCCGGCGTGATCGGCTTCGCCATCGGCCTCCAGTCGGTGGTGACGGTGCTCACCCGCCATCGCGCCGGTACGCTCAGCGATCGCCACGGTGCGCGTCACGCGATCCGGCTCGGCCTGCCGCTGTCGGCGCTGGCCGGCCTGTTCTATCTGCTCGCTGCCACCCTGCCGCTGCCGGCCGAAGGCAAACTCGCGCTGCTGCTGACCGGGCGTGTCGCGCTCGGCTTCGGCGAAAGCCTGTTCATCACCGGCACCATGAGCTGGTGCATCGGACGGCTCGGTCCGCAGCGCACCGGCCTGGTGATGTCGTGGCAGGGCATCGCCATGTATTCGGCGATTGGACTGGGCGCGCCGATCGGCCTCGCGGTCTACGCATCGATCGGCTTTGCCGGCATCGGCGTGCTTGCGGCGCTATCGCCTTTGGTTGCACTGGCCATCGCCTATACGATCCCGGACGTTCCGGTGTCGGGCAGCACCGAACGCACGCCGTTCTACAAGGTGATCGGCCTGATCTGGCGCTCCGGCACGGTGCTGTTCCTGGCTACCATTCCCTTCGCGGGCATCACCGGGTTTCTGGCACTGACCTATGTGGAGCGTGGCTGGTCCGGCGCCGGCATCGCGCTGGCGGCGTTCTCGACGGGCTTCATCGTCCTGCGCCTGGTCGGGAGCCACCTGCCCGACCAGTTCGGCGGCGCCCGCGTCGCCATGGTGTCGCTGGCGATCGAAGCGCTCGGTCAGGCGCTGATCTGGCTCTCGACAGGCCCCGTGCTCGCACTGCTCGGCGCGCTGGTCACCGGCATCGGCTTCTCGCTGATCTTCCCCTCGATGGGCGTCGAGGCCACGCGCCGCGTGCCCATCGAACAGCGCGGCCGCGCGGTGGCGAATTTCATCGCCTTCTTCGATCTGGCCATCGGCCTGACGGCGCCCGCGGTCGGCTATGCCACCGGGCTGTTTGGCTATGGCGCGACATTCGTGATCGGCGCTGTCGCGGCGCTCTGCGCGCTGGTGCTGGCGTCGAGCGGCTGAGACCAGGCCGCCCCCTGCCTTGCTTCCTTGTGTCTGCATCGCCAGGCGATTGAAGCGGGACTAGCCGCCGGCCGCTGCCGGGATCGGCTCGCACGCCATTGACCCGATCAAATTGAAGCTAGCTTTTTCGCTCATTCGAAACCCTGAGATGGCAAACGGCCGGCCCGCTTCATAAAGAAACACCACCTGTAGGTGAGTGACTGCTACTTGGAGCATCCAGTTGTTGCTGGATGTTTCGGAGAGATGCGGTGAACGCGCGCGGTGCTCGCAACCTTAATACGTCGCTTGATACGTCGCTTGGCTTTCTGGTCACCATCACCACTCACGTAGCACTTCTGGCGCGCGGCGGCGCAACAGCCAGACGGCTCATGAAGCTCGTGTGGTCCGTCATCATCGGCCTGACGATGGTCGACATGGTATGGCTGGCCATGACGGACCTTCAGTTGGCTCCATCCAGCTGGATAGCAATCGTCCGGGGAATCTCGTTCAGCCTGTTTTTGATTCCTTCCGGATCGTTTCGCTCTGGCGACACCCTGGCTGGCGCGACCTAGCGCCTGTCCCACCAACACTCCACTTCGCGGCGCGATCACATGAGGGATCGGCTGGTGCTCAACGACACCACAATCGTGACAAGGCCGGCTCCATTCTGCGGCAACATGTCTATCTATAGACAATTCTCGACCGTGTTCGCGAAGCGCCAGACGAACTTGTTTTTGTTTTTCTTTCCACGCTATCCCGCTGCGGAATGTCATTACACCGCAACTCTAATCTTTGGAACACCAAGACACTCACGAAAATAGCCGATGGTCTCGATCAGGCCGTCGGCCAGGGCAACCTTGGGCTGCCAGCCAAGCAGCGACCGCGCCAGCGCGATGTCGGGCCGGCGTTGACGCGGATCATCCGGCGGCAGTTGCCGGAATTCGAGCTTCGAACGCGAACCGGTCAGCGCGATCACCATCTCGGCCAACTGGCGAATGGTAAATTCCGCTGGATTGCCGAGATTGATTGGTCCAGTGATGTCATCGGGCGTCGCCATCAGGCGCACGATCGCATCGACCAGATCGGTGACATAGCAGAACGAACGCGTCTGCGAGCCATCGCCGTAGATGGTGATCGGCTCGTTCTGCAGTGCCTGGACGATGAAGTTCGACACCACCCGACCGTCATTGGGATGCATGCGCGGCCCATAGGTGTTGAAGATACGGGCGACCTTGATGGCGACGCGGTGCTGGCGCCGATAATCGAAGAACAGCGTTTCTGCCGCCCGCTTGCCTTCGTCGTAGCACGCGCGGGTGCCAAGCGGATTGACGTTGCCCCAATAAGTCTCCGGTTGCGGATGAACGGTGGGATCGCCATAGACCTCGCTGGTCGATGCCTGAAATATCCTGGCCCCTGTGCGTTTGGCGAGGCCAAGCATGTTAATCGCGCCGTGCACGCTGGTCTTCAACGTCTGCACCGGATCGAACTGGTAGTGCACTGGCGAGGCCGGACAGGCCAGATTGTAGATCTGGTCAATCTCGACATAGAGCGGAAGCGTCACGTCGTGGCGCAGCGTCTCGAAGCCCGGCTGCCCAGCGAGATGAGCGATATTCTGCCGCCGGCCGGTATAGTAATTGTCGACGCAGAGAACTTCCTGGCCATCTTCAATCAGACGGTCGCACAGATGCGAACCGATGAAGCCGGCGCCTCCCGTCACCAGAATGCGGGAAGCGGACAGGCTGGATGCGGACGTCTGCGCAAAGGCCATGGCAATCTCTCACGGGAAACGGTTTGACCGATTGAAACCTGCCGCCTCGTGCGAGGCAGCAGGTCGTTGGCATTGAAGCGCGTGGCTAAGGGTCAGCCGCCCGCCATAGTGGCGCAGGTGCCGCTGCCGGCCGCCTCGATCGTATTCGCCTTGGTTCGGGCCGCCGCTCGGAGAGCCGTCGGAAGAGCTCCGAAGCCGTTCTGGGCGAGAATCTCCTTCGCAACGGAGTTTGCTGGCGGCGACGTGGCATCGGGTTCGAAATACCAGTTCAAGAAGTCTTTGATCCGCGTGGCACGGACGATCGCACCGCCGTCAGCACGATAGCAGCTATAGGCTGCTCCGAATGCCGTTCCCACGATCGGATAGCTGTTTGCTGCGGTCGGAATGCCGAGCTTGGACAGACCGGTGATGGTCACACCGCCATTAACCGTGGCCGGCCAAACCTGGCCATACACGTTCCAGTCGTTGTGCGTGGCTCCCGCGGCGGGCACCGTCAGACTGCCAAACGCGACGTCCGCACCGGCCGGGGTCGGCGGGATGAATGTCGGCGCGTTGCTGCCGCCCGACGACGCGGCCGGCAGATAGGTCCCGGCCACCCGGAGCGCCTCGTTCTGCACGCTCGCCGACAGCGGAGCATAGCTCGCTACCGATGCCGACAGATAAGGCTGGGTGAAGTCCGCGCTCAGATAGCCGATGCGCCCGTTAAAGGTGCTCCCACCCGACGAGTTGTTGATGGCCTGCGCCACGTTCTGACTTCCGTCGGTAGCGACCCAATTGGTGGTACGACCGGCACCGGGGAATGCAGCGTTGATATTGGCGATCAGCTGACTGAACGAGTTCGACGGCAGGCTGCCCGTGAATATCTGGGCGTATTTGTTGCTGCCGTCATCGAGTTGCGGGCAGACGCTCTTCAGGTAGTTGGTGATGATGAAAGACGTGCCGCTGCCGTCCGAGCGATGGACGACCTTGATCGGCAGCGAGCTGCCGGAATAAGCCACGGCGGCGCTCGACCCGCCCCCAATATTGGCGGCGTTGAAAGCCTGCGTGGACAGAGCGCCAGAACTGTTGATGAAGCTGATGGAGCCCGTGCTGTTCCAGTTCGTCACTGCGCCGGAGAAGATCGCGCAGATCTGGGCCGTGCTGAGCTGGATGGCTCCGCCCGCGTTCGACGGCGTCGACGAGGCAGACTTGACCGTGAGGGTGTTGGTGTTGATCGCGATCGCCACCGGTGCCTCGATCAGCGGCAACTGGATCGGCGCGCCGAAAGCGGCGGTTGCGTAGGTCGTGGTCACCGAGCCGGTCGCCGTGACGGGAGAGAACGTCGTCGTGGTCGTCACCCAGTTCGCGCTCGGAGTGAATGTGACGAACGACGTCGTGACCGGAGCGGCGGCCGAGGACAGCGGCGAGTCGCTCGCACCGAAATCGATGTTCGGATAGGGATAGGTCGAGAGCGGCCCGCCGGTTTCATCGACATAGACCGGCGGCTTGGCCGGCATGGCAATGGTCGGCGTTGGGCTGCCGAGGAACAGCTGATGCGGATCGTTGGAAATGAAACCGCGGAAGCCATTGCCGCTGCCAACAGCAGCATATTGTCCCTGCACGTCGGGTGACAGCGGGCATGTCGCAGGCGGATTGGCGTTCGGATCGAGCGGCGTGCCGTAGCAATCCATTATCTGGCGCATAGCCAGCGAGACGAGCGAGCTGCCGCCGCCATAAATGCCGTCGAGGGCGTTGGCCGGCTGCATTGCAGACGAGCCGATCAGTGCTGCGGTCGAGAGCGCCAGCACCGATGCGGTGCCGTGCAGGCGCATTGTTCTGAAGTGCCGTGACATCGAGATGCTCCTAGGGTTTGCGTGACAACATGCGGCAGCGCTCCCGCGCGGGCGGGTGGCCATTCTCTCCGATGAATGCTTTATTGATCAGATTGAATCTGGTGAATGCCGGCTAGTTAAAAGTATTCTGAAGATGGAATTGACACATCCATCTTAGTAATACTTTTAATATCACCGCTCTTCCGCCGTCGCATCTGTTAGACATCTTTGATATCTCTCCAGCGAATGATTTTCATATAACATTTACTTTTGTTTTCTTTCGATCGAGCTATGCTGGTGCTGCTTCATGGCAGCATCACCGGCGGGGCTTCCTATGCAAGACAATCCCAGCGGCAACTTAAGCGCGATAAATTTGCATGGGTCACATGCAAATAGCGGGGCAAGCTGTGGTGTTGCATCCAATCCGTCGCGTGTGCGCAGAGCCGAACGCCTGCAGCACCAAGGCATCGAACACGCGCGGGATGGCCAGTGGAAGGCGGCGCTCGCCGCCTTTGGAGATGCCATAAGGCTGGCGCCGGACTTGCCGAACCTGAACTTCGAATTCGGCGTTGCGCTTTGCCGCGCAGATCGTTTCGAAGATGCGATCACGGCATTCCACCGCGAATTGCACGTGTCGCCCAAGCACGGACCGGCAGCCGCCGAGATCGGCACCTGTCTCGCTCGTACGGGGCGCCCTGCCGAAGGCATCCCGTTTCTGCAGCGCGGACTGCGGTTACATCCCAACATGCCGCTAGCTCAATTCAGTCTGGGGCTGGCACTACTGACCGAAAATCGCCGGCGCGAAGCGCTCGAAGCGCTCGACCAAGCCTTGCTGCTGGATGCCAGCTGTGCGGATGCCTATCGCACCCGGGGCCTGGCGCTCGCGATGGACGGACAGCTTGAGCGCGCGGTTGAGGATCTGCGCGCCGCCACGGCGCTCGACAGCAACAACTCCAATGCCATCATCGAGCTCGGTCGCACCTTCGGCCTGGCTGCACGCGAAAGGGAGGCGGGACAACTGTTCGAGACCGCCGCCAGAATCGCACCCCATCTCGCTCTGCCGCAATATTACTACGGCCAGTATCTGATCAATCACCGCCACTTTCAGCGTGGCCTCGACCATGTCGAGCGAGCGATCGCGATCGACCCTTTATATGCCGAGAATTATATCGCGCGCGGCTTCGGATTACTCGGCCAAGGTCGTGTCGAGGAAGCCGTCGGGGCGTTTCGTCATGCCGCCAAGCTCAACCCCGACAGTTCGCAGATCGCGGGAACGCTGCTGTTCGCCCTGCAGCACAAGCCGGGAGTAACGGAACGGGAATTGTTCAATGAACACAAGAGATGGGCCGAGCTTTTTCGCCTCAGTCCACCTCACGACCGCCTGCTGTTCCGCAATGCGCCGCAACCGGAGCGGAAGCCGAAGCTGGGCATCGTATCCGCCGACTTGCACCGCCATGCTGCTGCATTTCTCACGCTTCCCGCCTTCGAGCAACTGGCGCAGATCGGTTTCCCGATCGTCTGCTACAAGACCGACCGCAAGCGGATCGACGACGATTTCAGCGAGCGGTTCAAGGTTGCGGCGGTGGCCTGGCGCGACATTTCTGACCGCGACGATGCGGCCGTGATCGAGCAGATCACAGCCGATGGCATCGACATCCTCTTCGACCTCTCCGGACACACTGCAGGCAGTAGGCTTGGCGTCTTCGAGCGTCGCGCGGCACCGATTCAACTCGGCTGGGCCGGTTATGTCGGCACTGTCGGCCTCGACACCTATGATGGCATTCTGGCCGATGCCGTGGAGATCCCGCCCGGTCATGACGACTGCTATGTCGAACCGGTAATCCGACTGCCGGATTGCTATGTAAGCTACCATCCACCGATCGATGCGCCGTCTGTCGGGCCGCTTCCGAGCCTTGTGCGGCAGCGCTTCACATTCGGTTGCTTCAATCGACCCGCCAAGTTGAATGCAGCCGTGGCCGAAAGCTGGGGCCGCATCTTCGCCCAGCTGCCGGACGCCCACCTGCTTATGGTCTATGGCGGGCTCGATGAGTCCGCGACGCGCGCGGCTGTACTCCGGGTGCTGTCGCGCGGTGGCATCGATCCCGAGCGCGTCGAACTCGTCGGCGAGAAAGAACAGGCCGGCCTGGTGCGCGCCTATCGCGATGTGGATCTCGCGCTGGACCCATTCCCCTATTCGGGCGGTGTCACCACTCTGGAAGCGATGTGGATGGGCGTGCCAGTCGTGACGCTCGTCGGGGATACATTCGCGGGCCGCCATTCCGCCAGTCACCTGACCGCAGCGGGCCTTCCGGAATTCTGCGCGAAGACGCGCGAAGACTACGTTGCGCTGGCCATCGACTGGAGCCGACGTCGCAACGATCTCGACGCGCTGCGCGGCAGCTTGCGGGCGCGCCTGGCAAGCTCGCCGCTCTGCGACGCGCCGCGCTTCGCGCAAAATCTTGCTCGGGAGTTGATACGATTGTGGGCTGACTGGTGCGCGGCGCGGCGTGCACATGCAGCCGAGGGTGAGCCTTTACGCCAACCGGCGTGACGGGAATTCGCGCGGCGCCTGTGCGTCGTCGCATCGGGTCTCGGGGGACGCGGATGGCGATATCGAACACGATCAACCAGCCTGGAATGCGGCAGGCCGCTCTCGAGCGCGCCGTGGCCCTGTTCAACGAGGGGCAATTCCACGGTGCCGAAGCGCTACTTCAGACGATAGCGAATGGCTCGCAGGGCAGCGCCTTCGTGCAGCACATGCGCGGATTAGTCGCTGCCGGACTCGGACAGACCGAGCGCGCCCAGGAATTGCTGTCGATCGCGATCAAACTCGATCCCGCCGATGCAACGGTGCATGCCAATCTCGGCGTATTGCTGCTCAGAGAATCCCGTTACGCGCCGGCCGCAGCCGCCTTCGAAGCGGCATTGTTGCTGCAGCCACAACATCAGATCGCGCGCCTGAACGTCGCGAAATGTTACGCCGAGCTCGGCCTGTTTGATCTCGCGATAGATGCTTACCGCGACGCGCTGGCCTGCATGCCCGATCATTTCGAGCTGCAGGCCGACCTTGCTGCGCTGCTCAGCGACACCGGCGACACCGAAGGCTCACTGGCCCTCTTCGCAAGAGTGTTGGCGCGCGAGCCCGAACGCGCCGAGATTCACACGGCGCTCGCTGTCAGCCTGTTCACCAGCGGCGATTGGGTCAGTGCATGGCACGAATACGAATGGCGCTGGCGGGATCCCCGCTATCAACACGCCCCGGCGACAGTCGATGCCCCACGCTGGACAGGCGAGTCTCTGGCCGAAAAGACCATTCTGTTGCAAGCGGAGCAAGGTCTCGGCGACACCATCCAGTTCGTTCGCTATGCAGCTCTGGTGAAGGCGCGCGGCGCTCGTGTCGTCCTGCAGGCCGAAAGGGCATTGATACCGCTGCTGCGCACGGTCGCCGGCATCGATCAGTTCGCAGACATGCAGGCGCCAGCGCCCGCCTGTGACGTCTGGGCGCCCCTGATGTCTCTGCCCGGCCTATTCGGGACGGTGCCCGACAATGTTCCGGGCGAGCTGCCTTATCTTCACGCCGATGCGGAACTGACGGCACGATGGAAACAACGCCTCGGCCTGGAGCCAGGGCTTGCCGTGGGTATCGTCTGGCAGGGCAATCCTGCTCACGCGTGCGATCGCTGGCGATCGATGCCGCTAGCAGCGTTGCGTCCGCTATTCGCCTGCCCCGCTGCGCAGTTCGTCTCGCTGCAATTCGGTGCGGGCCACGAACAGTTCGCGGGTGCCGGATGCGCCCTTCTCGATCCGGGCGAAAAGCACGAAATATCGTCATTCGCCGACACAGCCGCCATCGTTGCCAATCTGGATCTGGTGATCTCGATCGACAGTGCAGTGGCGCATCTTGCGGGCGCTCTCGCCAAGCCTGTCTGGATTCTTCTGGCCGCACGCAACGACTGGCGCTGGATGCGACGCTGCGAAACTACACCATGGTATCCACAAGCCAGGCTGTTTCGTCAGCACACACTGCACGACTGGGACACGGTCGTGCTGGAGGTGCGACAAGCATTATGGTCGTGGGTGCGCGCAGAGCCGCCCATCGACGCGGCCGAGATACCGCGCCGGCGGACCAACGATGACGCCCTGTCCCACGCGCTATTCGCTCGAGGGGTTCGACATCATCGCGACAATGACAGTCGCCGATCGAAGACATGCTTTGATCGTCTTCTATTGAACGACCCCGATCATGTGAATGCATTATGCAATCTCGGCGCCCTGGAGCGCGCGGACGGCAACAACGACCGCGCTTTGGCGCTAACGCAGCGTGCAGTGGAGCTGGCGCCCGAGCTGATCGACGCGCGACTAGCACTTGCCGACGCCCTGGTCGCAGCGAGCCGCATCGAAGATGCGACCGCACAATACAGGGACGCTCTTCGCCGCGCGCCGCGCAGCGCGCCTGCCCACGCGGCTTTCGCCCTCGCCTCACGGGCAAACGGCGATTTCGAAACGGCATTGAAGCATTTCGAACACGCGGTCCAACTCGATCAGCGTCAGTCGCCGGCGTTTTACCTGGCCTTGGGACAGACATTGGTTGCGATGCAGCAGCTTGCTGGGGCCGAGATCAGCCTGCGATACGCGCTTGCGCTCGATCCCACGCTTGCACTCGCACGCGAGGCGCTGGAGGCGATTAGACAGCGCGTGCCACGAAGCGTTGGGACACACGCATCACAATGATGCAGACTCTTTTGTTTCGCATGACGCAATCTGCCGGCCGGATTGCGATGCGCGCTGACAGGATTGGAGATCGCGCCGCTCGCGTTCGCCTTGCAGACACGACGATCGCGACAGCGCCGTGCGCGCCTATCGGATCGCGTCAGGTACGAACAGCGTCAGCGCTCTGCACATGACCCATCAATTAGACTCACTTGCCATCGACACGTCATCGCCAAGTCACCTCGCTGCACTCTCGGTGTAACACAACTTCAGGATGATACCATTTCGGCTGTGGTCGAGACGGTCGCGGGGGCGCGGGTGATGTCGAAGACGAACCAATCTGCTTTGCTGGACATTCTTGTGACCGGATACGACGATTTCAAGCGGCGCTTAACCGCCCGGCTGGGTTCGGCCGAACTTGCATGCGAGGCCTTGCAGGACACGTTTCTGCGCTTGAGCTCTTCCGCCATTCCGGAGTCGGTGCAAAAACCTCGCGCTTACGTGCTCCGCGCCGCCTACAATCTTGCGATTAACCGGCTTGTCTCCGAAAAACGTCGGGGAATCTCTTCGGATCTCGACGCATTGCTCGATATCGCAGACGACACTCCCGATCAGGTTCGGATCGTCGAGTCCCGCTCGGAGATCGAGGCGCTCACGCGGGCGCTGCACGAACTTCCGCGTCGACGCCGCGACATCATCGTCGCGGTCGCATTGAACGATGTCCCCATACCTGTCCTGGCGAAGCGCTTTGAGGTCACCGTGCGCACGATCCAGATCGAACTGAAGCACGCCATCCTTCATTGTGCCCAACATCTCGACCGCGGTTCGCAGGCAACGCTGACGCGGAAGCCGCGGGTGATCAATTCGGGACGTCGATCGGAGATGAACGAAGCTTTCACGGCGGACATGAAGATCAGGACTACCAAAGCGAAGAATTGACCAATCGTCCTTCGCATTCCGATGTCCACGATTGTCTCTGCAGCAAGCGGCGGTGTGCAAATGCACTGACGCAATAGGTCGTGCGGAAGAGAAATATGCGCCGAAACGATGCGACGCTGCTCCATCGGAGCTTCGTTCACCTCTCAGACGCGGTCGCTCATTTGGAACTGCCCGCGCGTGAAATGTAGTGCGCCGAACGAAGGCCGAGTTACCTTGGAGTGAAGTGATGTGGGATCCGCGTCTTGGCCGCCGCACACAGTCTGGTGGGCATTTGTCGAATGGGTTGAAGCAAGGTCCATGCGTCCGCATGCGTGCGATCGGCCTCCTCGTCACCATCGCATTCATCGCTGCGGGTTGCACGACGACTGACTTGCAGGATGTCATCGACGACAGCGGTAAGAAGTTTGCACCGGATAGTCGCTTTTCAGGTTTCGGTCTCGGTGACACGGCTGCACCGCCTGTCGTGCGAAGCCGCGGCTATGGAACCGTGGCAGGCAGCAGCGCTGCCAGGGCGGGACAGGTCTTTACCGGAACGGCGCCGGACCGCGTATCCATCAATGAGTCCGGACGATCATCGGAGACCGTCGGCACCGTATCGCCGGTCGCGCCAAGTTCGGATGGTCGATCGTATCAACTCAATTTCGAAAACACCGATGTCGCCGCCGTCAGCAAGGCGATCCTCGGTGACATCATGAACGCCAACTATATGATCGACCCGCGGGTGACCGGCCAGATCAATCTGGCGTCGTCCCAGCCGATCCCGCGCAGCAGCCTCATTGCGCTGCTTGAGGCCTCGCTGCTCACAATCAATGCCACCTTGAACAAGGATGGCGCGATCTATCGCATCTCGCCGATCACGGATGCGCGTGGTCTCCTGAATGTAGGATTCCAGTCGGTCACCGATGGCTATGGCACCACTGTCATCGCCGCCCGATACATGCCGGCCGCCAATCTCGCCAAGGTTCTCGACGGCCTCGGCGGCCGCACCGGCACCGTGCGGGTCGAACCCGGTGCCAATCTCCTGATGATCCAGGGCACGACCGCGGAGCGACGGGCACTGCTCGGCGCGGCGGCCATGGTGGATGTCGACTGGATGCGGACCAAATCAGTTGCGATCCTGCCCGTCGAGCACGCCGCGCCGGAAACCGTCATCGCCGAGATCAACCGCATTCTTGGAACCGGCGAAGGCGGCCTGTCGCAGAATGTCGTTCAGTTGCAGCCGATCGGCCGGCTCAATGCCGTGCTCGCAGTGTCGTCGCGTCGCGACGCCATCGACCACGTGACCAAATGGGTGATGCGACTAGATGAGGCCGATCAGAACGCCGCTGGGGTTAAAGTCTATCGACTCAAATATGCGCAGGCGAAGACGGTGGCGGCGATGCTCAACCGGATGTTCGGCGGACGTCAGGCGTCGACGTCCGGCCAGGGTGATGCGGACCAGCTCGAACCCGGAATGGATGGCCAGGACAATCTCGGGAGCGAGAAGATCGCGACTGCGCAGCTTGCCCAAGCCAACGGCTCGGCAACGCCGACGACGGCGTCGGGCGGCGGAACGGCCAACGCGCCCAACGTCATCAAGACAGCGCTCACCGACGGCAGCCCGCAAAGGACGGCGGGCGCCGATGACAACGGCGGCTTCGAACCGCGGTCCGGCAGATCGGGCAACGGCAAGGTTCGCGTCACGCCGGATATCAGCAACAACGCGCTGTTCATTGAAACCAGCCCGCAGACCTATCAAATGGTGGAGCGCGCGATCCGCGAAATGGACCGCTTCCCGACGCAGGTCAGCATCGAAGTCACCATCGCCGAGATCACACTCACCAGCGAGTTACAATACGGCGTCCAGTTCTTTCTCAAGAACGGACAATTCTCTGCGGGCCTCGGCGGCGCGAGCGGCGTACCACTGCAGACCACCTATCCCGGACTCAATCTGGTCTCGGGCGCCTTGCAGGACCCCCAGATCGTGCTCGATGCGCTGTCCAAGTTCACCAGCGTGAAAGTGTTGTCCTCACCGTCACTGGTCGTTGTCGACCGGCAGCCGGCCGTCCTTCAGGTCGGCGACCAGGTTCCGATCCTGACCCGGCAGCTGACGTCGAGCGAGGGCACGGCGACCGTCAACAGCGTGGACCTGAAGGATACCGGCATCATTCTGAACGTGCTGCCGCGAGTGAACGCCAACGGCATCGTGACGCTCAATGTGGAGCAGCAGATCAGCAATGTCGCATCGGCCCAGCCGGAAACGCTGACACCGACGTTGTCGCAGCGCCGGGTCAAGAGCGTGATCTCGGTCGCCAGCGGACAGACCGTGCTGCTGGCGGGCCTGATTACCGACGGACACAACATCGACCGCAGCGGCCTGCCGGTGGTGTCGGAAATCAAGATCCTGAACGATCTGCTGTCATCGCACGACCGCAAGGCGACGCGCACCGAACTGATCATTTTCATCAAGCCGAGGATCATCGCCAGCGGTCAGGATGCGCAGCGCGTCACCGAGGAGTTCCTAGGCCGCATGCGCAGCATCGAAGCCGGCAGGGGCGTCGTGGTGCGCAGCAGGTATTGAACATTGCGGGACGAGTGGGGGCAAAGTGATGAATACCGCCAAAGCGAACGCGGAAGAAGCTGTGGACCGTCATCCCGCGCGCAGGCGTTTCTTTGACCGCGTCTGGCAACGCGTGATGACGTTTTCCGGCGAACTCTGCGGAACCGCTCCGGTCCAACCAATCGAGATCGCGGCGGGCAGCGCCGGCGTGGTAGCCGCGCTTGCGACTCTGGACCTGAACCAGGGATCGTTTGCCGCCGCATGGTGGTTGCTAGTCCTCGTTGTTATCCGCAACGATCTCGCCGACTTCCTAATTCCGGACGAAGCATCGGGCATGATCGCCGTGCTGGGGCTCGCCCAAATCGCGACGCTCTCCGTGATGGCCGGCCAGTCGGCGGCGGCGTGCCTGACGACACTCGGCGCCGTGCTCTCCGGAGGTCTGACCGCCGCCGTATTCCTGTGGCTCGTCGGCCGCGGATTTCGCGCCATCAGCGGACGCGAGGGACTCGGTTTCGGCGACGTCAAGCTGATGGGCGCGTCCGGCATCTGGCTCGGTGTGGTGCAGCAGGCCGTCGCGCTCGAACTCGCCGCATTGGCGGCGTTGGCCATCGTTCTTGTCGAGGCCCGCAATGACACACGCCGCGGCGGCGTCCTGCCCTTCGGCGCATTTCTGGCGCCGGCGGCATGGCTCACGCACATGGCGCATGCACTATCGTCCGACTGGCTCGGGGGGGCATCATGACGACGCATCCCGTATCGCGCTTCGAGTGTTTGACTGATCTGGCCCATCCACGACGGGGCGCCGCGCTGCTTGTCGTTCTCGTATTCGTCACCCTGATTTCCAACCTAGCCATCGCAGCTCTGCGCGTATCGGTCAGCGGCGCCGCGGCGGCGACCGTGTTCACCGATCAAATGCGCGCGGACGAACTTGGCCGCGATGCGGCGCAGCTTGTTGCCTATCACCTGCAGTCGGATCTGCCGGGTGTCCGGCGCGGCGGGTCTTTCATCGCGCGGCTGCCGTTCTCGAGCGTCGATATCCAGTATGTCGCCGAAACGGCACGGATCGATATCAATCTCGCGCCACCGAAATTGCTCGCCGCCCTGTTTGTCGCCGCGGGCGCGGATCGCGACCTTGCCGACCAACTCGCCAGCCGGGCGGAATGGAGCCAAGGCCGCAAGCAGCCCACGTCGCCACGTCCGGCCGCTTTGGATTCCTCACCGACGGCTGCGAATGGCGCCGCTCTCGTCTTCGTGCGAACCGAGCAGATCATCGATGCCTGGGGGGTGCCGGAACCGTTGTACCGCACGATCCGCCCGGCGCTCACGGTGGCGAGCAGATCGGCCAAGGTGGACCCCGTGCTGGCGGATCGCCTCGTCGTAACGGCGCTGATGGAGGGCGACGAGGAGCGCGCCAACGATTTTCTCGAGCGCCGCCGCCGCGGTTTTGCGACCGTGGACGACGCGCTGATCCAGCTCCCGGCAGCGACGCGCCCCTATGCCGGATTTCCACCCGTGCGGGCCGTCAAGGTCATCGCCCGCGTCGCTGTCGATCATCGTTTCAGACGCACCTACGAATTCGTCATCACAGTTCCAGAGGGGCCGAAGGCGGAGACACGCGTGCTCTCATGGCAGCCGCTCGATCTCTGACAATAATCGGAGGATACCATGCTGAAAGCGGTCAAGGCGTCCCTGCGGTGGTTGGTCGACGGGCTGAGCGAAGCGGTCACCGCTGGTGTCGTCCGCTTTGACAGGCGGCCGGCCTTCCAGATCGATCTTGCCGCCGACAACACGGTGTTCGATGCGCACCACCGGCCGCTCGGACGACTCGTGGCGGGTGACGCCGCATTGCGGTTCGAGCCGCCGAGCCTCGCCGCGCAGCTCGCAGGCAGTTCGATCGACATCGAGTTGCCGACCGCCTGGGTGTGGCGGCGCCATCTGCAGCCCATCGGGATCGACAATGTCGCCTATCTCGACGCTTTCGTATCACATCATATCGAGCGCATCAGCCCATGGCGCGCAACCGATGTCTATCATCAGATCATCAGCCGGCCGATGCTCGACGATTCAAAGCGGGTCGCCGTGGAAGTCGGCATCGTGCCGCGCTCAGCCGTCGATCGTATCGTCGCCATGCTCGCGCCGCTTGCGGCCCGATTGCAGCTGGTGTCGCGCCGAGCCGACGATCGCGAAGCCCTGATCATTCCGGTCGCCGGCAAGGACAATACGCAGCGGAACTCCATCCGACGTATGGTGGTGATGGCGCTTGTGCTTGTTGCTGTCGCCATCGCCGGCTGGTTCGCCAGCGTGCAATGGGGCATGGCCGACATCGATGCGGAACTAGTCGAACTCGACCAGCAGATGATAGCCCGCAAGGCGCAGCTCGCCGCCGGGCGTGGCAGTTCCGGCCAGACTGCCGCGGAAACGCTGCGCATACAGCGCGCGTCGCGGCCCTATGTCGTCGAACTCGTCGATGCCATGTCTCAGATCTTGCCCGATCACGCTTATCTGGTCGATTTGCGTTTCGAGAAAGATCTGATCCGCGTTTCCGGCATCTCGGCTCGAAGTTTTGAGCTCGTGCCTGCGCTGGAGCGGTCAGGACGCTTTACCGATGTCAAATACACGGCTGCAACGACACGGCTCGAAGACGGACGAACGGACCGTTTCCACCTGGAAATGCGTGCCGCCGATGCACCGGGGGCTGCACGATGATCCCGGCCGGAAAGCGCGCTACCAATCCCGTCAGAGATGCGTATCAAATTCTCATCACGAGCTTGACGAGAATATCTAGCTGGCGATTCACCATGGACCACTTCGCCAAAAGCCTTGCGACGAAGAATTTGACACTGGACCGCCGCATTGCCGCACCTGCGGTCATCGCCAGTCTCTTTGGAGGAATTATTTCCTACATCGCCATAGCGCAGGACAGATTGGACATCGCGCGAGTCGAGCGCGATACCAAGCTGGATTTGATCGAGCGACTGTCCGGCCGCGCAAAGGGCAACGCGACCGTGACGACAACCGATATCACGGTCCCCGACCTTCCCTTCGTCGCGGCGGAGACCGAGACCACAGCGGCTGCCGAAGTCGATCGGCTAATTCGTGCTGTGGTCATGAAGGCCAATGGCGCGGTGTTGTCAACGCAGGCCTCCATCGAACGCGGCAACGATACGACGACGCGGCGGATCGAAATACAGGCAGTCATCGAAGGGCAGATCGAAGCCATTCAACGTACATTGTTCAATCTCGAGATCGGCGCGCCGTTGATCTTCATCGATGACCTTGCATTGCAGCTCGTGGAGCGTTCATCGGGTAAGAACGAGAAAGCGCAGATGCCCTTGCTGCAAGCATCGCTGACGCTGAGCGCATTCTGGCGGAGTGCACCGTGATCATGCCGAATCCGCAGGGACAAATATCGCCTGAGAGACGGCGATCCTGTTGCAATCTCGTTCGATCTCGCTGCCCCGCTGGACCATGCGCAACATCCGGACGCGCGCGTGACTTGATCGGCGCCCGAATTCGCCACGGCATCCTCTCCTGCAGTGCTCTGCTTCTAGGCACAATCGGTGCTTACCCGACTTTGTTGGTGCCGACAGCGGTCGATGCCGCCGAGATGCCGACGCTCGACCGGCTCACTGCCACGCGGCAACGTCCGCTATTCTCGTCGACGCGGCGACCGCCGCCGGAGGAGAGACCGCGCCAGACAGCGGATGCACTGCGGCCGCAACAGCCGAACGTCACTCTCAACGCGATCATCCTTGGTTCCGGTATCCAGATGGCGTTGCTCAAACGCGGAAGGGACACGAAAGCGTTCCCGGTTACCATGGGCACCGAGGTTGACGGATGGCTGGTCACCAAAATCGCCCCCAATCACGTCGTTCTCGCCAACGACGCGCAATCCGTCACGCTGGAATTCTTGAAGCGCGCCAACGCCCCCGTTCCACTTCCCGCCGGTCCGACGCGGCGGGCTGAATTAACGCGTTGATGGAGCCGGTGCCGTGAATCTAGCCCTCTTCGCCGAACGGCTCGTCGACATCGGCGCGCTTGCGCCCGGCGTCGCCAGCGCGATGACCGCCGCGGAAGATGTTGCGACGATCGGCTCGTATCGCAAGTTACTTGACGTCTCCGGCATCCGGCCTACAGAATTCGCTGACTTCATCGCCAGCGCATACAACTTTCCGCGCGTCACCCTCGAAGGCCTTCGCAGCGGGACTTCGCTGACCGACCGGTTCTCGCAATCATTCCTACACGACGCCGGCATTTACCCGTACTGCACCGCCGACGGCGAACTGAGACTCGCGATCGCCGATCCGGCCCAGAGCGACGCCATCGACGCGATCGCGCTGACGATGGGTGACAACATCATCCTGGAAATTGCGACTTTCGAGGACATCGAAATCGCGCTCAACAAAGGCAGCGACACCGAGGCGGCTGCGAGCGATCAGCGCAGCGACGATCCGTCCGGCAGCGACGAGATCGACAGCCTGCGCGACCTCGCCAGCGGCGCTCCTGTGGTGCGAGCGTTGGAAGACATCTTCGATCGCGCCGTGGCCATGCGGGCGACTGATATCCACATCGAGCCATCGCAGCGTGACTTTCAGGTCCGCGTCCGGGTTGACGGGATCATGCGGACGCTGCCGCCGATCCGCGGCATTGCGCTGCGGGCACTGATCTCGCGTGTGAAAATCCTGTCGAGCATCAACATCGCCGAACATCGCGTCCCCCAGGATGGCCGGACGCGGATTCGGGCCCGCGGCCGCGAGTTCGACATCCGCGTCGCCACAATGCCAACCACCGGCGGCGAAGCAGCAATCCTGCGCCTGCTCGAACGCGGCAACCGCCTGGTGGAGTTCGGACAGTTCGGCTTCAGCCCGCGCGACGACGACGTGCTACGGCGGCAGCTCAACATGCCGCACGGCCTGTTCGTGGTCACAGGACCGACCGGCAGCGGCAAGACTACGACTCTCGCGGCGGCGATCGCGCTGCTCAACGATGCCACGCGCAAAATCCTGACAATCGAGGATCCGGTCGAATATGCCATTCCCGGCGTCGCCCAATCGCAGGTTCGGCAAGCCGTCGGGCTGACCTTCGCCACGGCCCTGAAGGCATTCCTGCGCCAGGACCCCGACGTCATCATGGTCGGCGAGGTCCGCGATGCGGAAACCGCCAAGATCGCCATCCAGGCCTCGCTGACCGGTCATCTGGTGATGACGACCTTGCACACCAATACCGCAGCCGCAGCCGTCACCCGTCTGGTGGATATCGGCATCGAGCCTTATCTCCTCGCCTCGACCCTGACCACCGTGATCGGACAGCGGCTGGTGCGGATCCTGTGCCCCGACTGCCGCCGAACGACACAGGTGACCGAGGAGCGGCGACAACGCGATCCGCGTTTTGTCGCGCTTGCCATCGAAACCGGCATGACGCTTTACGAACCGGTCGGTTGCGAGCGCTGCAACCAGACGGGATATCGCGGCCGGCGGGCAATTTTCGAGGTACTGGAAATTACCGACGCAATACGCCGGTTTATCCTCGCCGGCGCCGACGACGCCGCGATCGAACAGGCCGCGCGCGGCGAAGGCATGACCACGATGGTGGAAGACGGCCGTGCGCGTTGCCTTAGTGGCGTGACCTCGCTCGACGAGGTTTTCCGGGTTGCCGCCCTGCGCGCGACCAGACTGGGCGATGACGAGGTGTGACGAGGCGGCCACGATGGATGGCGGATGCAGATCAATCACGCAGACGATTTCGCATTCGGTTGCATCGGTTGTCTTAGGTAATGGAGCCGATGACAATAACGGCGGACATCGCCATGACCCGTTTCAAATATACCGCCCTGTCGCTCGAAGGAGCGTCGCTCACGGGAGAGGTCGAGGCGGCGGATGATGCGGCGCTCGTGGCCGATTTCGGCCGCCGCGGGCTGATGCTCGTCTCTATCAAAAAGCTCGGCGACCGCCAGAACGGTGCGTTTCTTTCCTGGCCGATCAATCAGCGCGCGGTGACGGCCTTTCTGGGCGAGCTGGCGCTGGTGCTGCGAAGCGGGCTGCCGCTTGACGAAGCGCTGGAGGTCGCCGGCCGTGACCTGCCGTCCCGCCTCGCCCAAACGGTGGCGCAATTGCGCAGCGACATCTTGGGCGGTTCGACCCTGGTGCAGGCGCTTGGGCGGCACAAGGACGTGTTCTCCGGCGATCTCGTCGCGATGACTCGGGTCGCGGAGGTTACAGGCGACCTGGACGGCGTCATCGCAGCCAGCGCCGCCGAACGCGAACGCGGACATCGCTTGAACGAAAAAGTACAAGGCGCACTTCGCTATCCCGCCTTTTTGATCTCGTCGGCAGTGCTGGTGCTGGTGTTTTTTCTGGTCCAGGTCATTCCGCAATTCTCGTCGCTGTTCGCCGACTCAGGCAAGGATCCCGGCATTCTCGTCAGCGGCCTGATGGAGTTGTCGCGCCTGCTCGTCGACAACGGACAGTCGCTTGCGATCTGCGCAGCATTGCTGCTTGCGGCGACGCTCGCGACCTGGCGAAGTCCGGCAGCGCGCGCCGCCATCACCCTGTCGCTGTTGCGGCTGCCGGTGATCCGGGGAGTCGCCACGCTGTGGCTGACGACGCGTTTTTTGTCAAACCTCGCAGTTCTGGTCGGCCAGGGCGTTCCGCTGACCGAGGCCCTTGCCGTGCTTGGAAACATGTTCGGCATCGAGGCACGAACGGCACTTGCAACGGCGCGAGATGCGGTGCGGCGGGGCGGACGGCTCCACGAAGCGCTCGGTGCCAGCAGTCTCTTCCCACCGGTGGCCATCCGCATGGTGCGAATCGGCGAAGAGACTGGCGAATTGGCGAAGGTCGCAGCCGAGGCCGGAGGGCTATACGGACGCAAGCTGGAAAAGCGGTTGGATCAGATCGCCGGCCTGATCGGCCCGATCGCGATCCTGTGCATCGCCGGGCTGATCGGCGGCCTCATGGTCACGATCATGTCGGCGCTCATCAGCGTAAATGACGCGGTTCAATAGCGGGGCGGAAGATGACAACACGATCCGATGACATGCCAAGTGTGTTACGACAGCGCGATCGCCGCGGTCGTTCGCGAACACTCATTGCGCGTCGCGCGGGCTTCACGCTTGTCGAGATGCTGGTCGTGCTCGCCATTATCGGGCTGATCGTCGGCCTCGCCGCGCCGCGCGTGTTCAACCAGCTTGCTCAGGCAAAGAGCCGCACCGCCAAGGTGCAGGTCGAAAGCCTCAAGAGCGCGCTAGATCTTTTCTTTCTCGACACCGGCCGCTATCCGAGCACCAGCGAAGGCCTCGCGGCACTGGTCGTGCGCCCGTCCAGCGGAAGTAGCTGGAACGGACCCTATGTGAAGTCGACAACCGTTCCCCGCGATCCTTGGAATCATGACTATCTGTATCAATCCCCGGGCAAAGACGGGCGCGCCTACGAAATCGTCTCGCTCGGTGCCGACGGCCGCGAGGGAGGAAACGACAGTGCTGCGGACGTCACGAGCTGGTAGCGCATCGAGGCCACATAACGGCGGCTCGGCCGGCTACATCCTGCTTGAACTGGTCGCCGCGCTGGCGTTGATCGGGTTTTTGGTCGTGATGGCTTTTCCTGCGCTCACGCAAGGGACCAACCAGCCGAGGTTTCGCGCCTTGTCGATTGGCACGGCAACGCTGCTGCGCGATGCGCGCACGAGTGCCATCGCCCGTGGCAGCGAGGTCTATGCCGTTTTCGACCGGCGCCGCCGGACTATCCAGACGGGAAAGCACGTCGTCTCCATTCCTACCGATGTCGAGGTCGGATTGCTGGCAGGAAGCCGCTGCGAAGCAAGCGGCGAGCGCATCGTGATCGCGTTTCGTGCGGACGGCAGCAATTGCGGCGGCGTGTTCCGTTTCGCCCGCGGTGATCGCACCAGCCGGGTTCGCCTCAACTGGCTCACCGGTCATGTCGAGATATTGCAAGGCAGTGGATAGCCATCCTGGGTCAGGGAGCCGGCGTCGCTCAGCAGATGCGCAGAGCTCCGTGCTGGAGAAGCGGCTTCGAAGCTTCCAACGGTCCATGTGGATTTGACGGAGAAGACAGAATGCGTCCGAACGGCAGAGTCCGGTTTGCCGCGAGGCGCACTGAGTGCCGCGCCGGCTTCATGCTGCTCGACGTCCTCGTCGCGCTGGCTGTTGCCGCGCTGTTCATCGGCGTATTGGCGCAGGTCCTCGCGAGCGCGTGGCAGGGCCACAAGCGCCCCATGGAGCGGGTCGCAGCATTAAATATCGCGCGCAGCATTGCCAGCCAGGCCTCATCGGATAACGGACGATTTCGAGGCGACGGCCAGGTCGGCCGCTTCGCTTACAGGACCGAGATCGCCCCGCTCGTCATCGAAGCGCGCGAGAGCGGGCTGGCCCCTGCCCCCGACAGGCTCGAGGCGATGGAGAAACTACGCGCGGCCGATGTCGGCGGCGCGCGCCCACAACAGATGACGATCTTTGTACGTGGCCCATCCGGAAGGAGACTGTCGTTTGAAGCCATCAGGCTCGACGCACCGAGGTAATCGTCGCCGCGGCTTTGCACTACTGGAGGTGCTGGCCGCGGTGGCGCTGACGGCTGCATTTGCGGCGATGGTGCTACCATTCGTCGGCCGGATGGTCGAACAGTGGTGGCGCGGCGCTGCCATGATCCAGGATTCCGACGCCTGGATGCAGTTGACGGCCCGCCTCTCCGCCGACCTCGCGCAGGCGATCCCGCTGCCGGGAACAGGACAGAGCGGACTCGCGTTCCGCACCAGCCGCGACGTCGTGGTGTTCGTGCGGCCGGCACGCCCTGGCAGCGAGGCCGGCGGGCTGCTGATCAGCGCCTATGTGATCGAACGGACGCGCAGCGGTGACGCTTTGGTCAACTATTCTGGCCGCTTCAGCCCGTATCTGCTGGATGTCGATCCCCGTTCGTTCGGCACGGCGACTGCGATCATGACCGGCGCCTTCCGGTTCTCCTTCGCTCCCGTCGGCGCGGACGGCAGCCGCCCTGAGAGGTGGTCCGACCGCAAGGACCTGCCGCAACGCGTCGAACTGACGGTCAGTCCGATTGCTGACGGCGCGGCACCGATCCCGATAGCACTGCCGATCGTTGCGCAGGCACCGAAGGGGCCAGCGACAACGCGCGCGACCAGCCAGTGATCGGGACGGCCAGCGTCGTTAGCGCAGGAGCCAGGCTCGAACTGCCCCTGGCATGCGAGCCTCCTGTTTTGTCGTGGCGCGTTTTTTAATGCGAAGCGGCGACCGCTTCGCATTATTGTTGCGCCGCCCGGTCCCGACAGACGGATGTGTGATGCACCGGATGCGTCCCCGGCTTGCGGTCCCGCATAAGCGGCCTGTCATTCGGCCTGCAATATTGACCCCGTAATGGAGTGGGCCCCCCGAGGTGGACGGGGTCAGGCCACTGGATTGACTGTCTGCCGGGCGTGTTGGGTCTCAAACTGTACAGGACTAATATAGCCGAGGGCCGAGTTGAGCCTTCGGGTATTGTAGACGCCATCGACGAATTGGGAAAGATTTTCGACGACGTCGGCGAATGTCTCGAACGCCATTGGATAGACACCCTCAACCTTGAGCGTCTTCATGAAGCTTTCGGCCTTGGCGTTGTCGTACGGATTGCCTCGCCGCCCCCATGGACCCTTCGATGCCGTGATCGGCCAGGCAGTCGCGGTAGACCTTGGCGGCGTATTGGGATCCGCGATCGGAATGATGGACGCAGCCGGGCGGCGGCTGTCGCCCCTCGATCGCGACGGAAAGGGCAGCGAGCGTGGTCGGGTCGGTCCATGGCCACGGTCTTGGCAAGGTTTGGAAAGATCGGTTGGTCGTGATCGCTATCGGTCGTTGTCGTGAATCGGCGTCGCATTCTGGGTTGGAGGTCATGCTCGCGCATGAGACGGCGGACCTTCTTGTGATTGACGACCACGCCTTGCTGCCTGAGGGCGGCCTGGACCCGGCGCCAGCCATAGTGCCCGAACTCGTCGCAGATCCCAGCCATCGCCGAGACGATGGCGGTGTCGTCGGCCGCACGGATCGGTTCGTCGTAGAAAGTGGAGCGGGCCATTCCCATCAGCCTGCATCCCTCGGCAACGCTGATGCCGCGGGGCCTACAATAGCGGATGTGGTCTCGCTTCTCGGCCGAGGTCGTGGCCGAAGAGCCCCCTTTAGAAACTCCAGTTCGAGAGCCTGCTTGCCAACCAGGCGCTCGAGCGCAGCAATGCGCGCTTCGTAGGTCTCGAGCAGATCGGCGGAAGCGACGTCCTCGTCGAGCGCGCCGGCCTGATACTTGTCGACCCAGATCCGGATCAGGTTACGGGAGACATTGTGCCGCTTAGCGAGCCCGTGCAGCGTCTCGCCGCTCAGATAGTCCTGCGACACCTGCCGTTTGAACTCGACGCTGTGGGTTCGCTGCTTTGCCATCGGCCTTCATCCTCTGAAAGCCCGGCCGTCCGGTCAATTACTGAAAGCCAACCCGTCCACCCCGGGGGGCCCACTCCAATCCGGGGTCAAATTTGAACGCCGATTGACAAGCGGCCCGCCTATCCGGCGCCGCATTATGGCGCCGACGCATTCCCCGGACGGCCGGTGAATCGCTTCTGCTCATCGCTGTTCGCTTCACCGAGTCCGGTCACCTGGAGCGCGCTGTTGTAGTTGTAGCTCTGGCGCTTCTTGATAGTGTAGACCTCGGCTGGCGGGGCTTCGGGCGTGCTGCCGTCGCCACCGCCGTAACCGACCACCTCAACGATGATAACCGACGGATTGGCGCTGGTGTTCGCAGCCGGCGCAGAGGCCTGCTGGGTCGCGGCAGCGGCGTTGGATGCCGTCGTCAGCGCGCTGACATTCACCGCGGGCGCCGACGGCATGCCGACGGTGATGCCGCCGACCTGGGCATTATAGGCGTTGAGAACCTGCGTCGCGACCAGGGTCAGATTGCCGGCGGCCCGGACGCCAGCAGCGCCGAGGTCGATGACGCCGCGCGGCGCCGCCAATGTCACATTGCTGTTGGCCGGATCCTGTCCCGGCAACGTCACCAGTGCGGCAATGCCTGCGCCAGTCACGAGGCCGTTGGGATTGACGCGGCAATAGCCGCCGACGTCGCAGATGAGCGAAATCACCGGGCTGCTGATCAGCGTCTTCGGCCCTGATCCGGCGTCGATGTCGCCATTGGCGACAAAGACATCGACGTCTCCACCTTGCGCTGTCGTGATGCGGCTCTGATTGGTCCGGATGTCGCGATTGGTGAAGATGCCGATCGAACCGCCGGCTGTCGTGACAATGCCCTGCTGGTTCTGATTGAGGATGTCGCGTCCGGAGGTGCCGGCGACGATGCCGCCGCCGGGCCCGAGGATGGTGATGTTGCTGTTCATCTGGGTTTGCACCAGTGACAGCGCGACATTGAGCCGACCGGTGGGCGCCCCGACGCCGTCGCGACCGCTCGGATACCCTAGGCTTTCCGGGAACAAGGTGGCGATGGCATCATAGGCGCGCTGGTACTGACCGAAATACGAACTCGCGGGATCCTTGTAGTCTCGCGCGACCTGGCTGAGAAAATCCACGAAGACGCGCTGGACCAGAAGTTGCTGCCGCACCGGCGGCAGACTTTGGAACCTCGCCCAGGCTTCGTTGCGCGATTGGCCGAGCCTCGTCGCGATGCCCGCGAGCAGATCGATGCCCATACCGCCGGCATGCGCCGGATCAACATACTGATCGATCGCGCCGGCATGGTTGATGCCCGCACCGACGCCGAACAGCAGATGGAGATCGGCGCTCTGCCGCGGCAGATACGGTCTGATTTCAATATTGGCGAGGCCGTTGCTGTTGCCTGCATTATTACTGCCGTCGCCGATCGCGAGCACGCCCCTGTAGAGCGGATTGCTGGTACCGGTGCCGCTAAACCCGCTTTGCAGGAACGGGCCCATATTGCGGCCGGCTGAGAGCAGCAATGCGCCGGGGCCATAGATCGTGAAGGCGCCGCCGGTCATATCCTTCCCGGCGATCACACTGGTGACGTCGTCGGCGTGGTTGTTCTGACCGGTGAGACTGAAATCGCCGACATTGCGGCCAGCCCGGATCAGCGCCGGTTCGATCAGCGAAAGGTGATTGCTTCCGTAGGAATTTACCTGGGTCGCATTGCCGATGATATCAAGCCCGGCTGCAATGACCGACGGCTCGGCGTCGCCGGCGTGCAAGGGCGTCGTCAGATTAGAGAGCGGAATACCCAGCGGGCTGATATATTGCCCAAGGACGACGCGCACGCTGCCGATATATTGCGAGGAGCTCGCCAGCAGATCCGGCATGTTCAGCGCCCCGGTCCAATTGACCGAACCGGCGGCCAGGATATCGAGACCACCATCGCTCGACGGCACCAGCCCCGGCCAGATACTGACACTACGACCTTGGACAAGCTTCAGCGTGACGTCGCCGTTGAGCGCGGTCAATGCCACCTTGGCCGGCCAGAGCATACCCGTGGCGGCGCTGGGATCGACGCTTCTGCCTTTCAGAAATACTCCAAATTCGGTGCTGTCCGACAGCGAGAGCATCGAGACACCGCCCAGCAGACTTGTGAGCGCGACGCCGCTGCCGCTCGCTGCCGGCAGACCGCCAGGCAGAGCGATGCCGTAACTGGTGAATGTCGGACCGGCCCCCGCCGTCGAGGCGGGATCATAAATCCCGGAGATGGCGACGGCACCCCTCGCTGTCAGGTCGATAAAGCCGTCCTGGACGGCAAGGAAGAGGTTCAGGTCCTCTAGCTGGTTGCTGGATCCACCTCCCGTGGTCCTGAGCCCGGTGACCGGATTGGTCGCGGTGACCTGGACCGCGCCGCCGACGCGGACATCGCCATTGCCGCGACCGACCAGAAGCGAGCCGCTGGTGAAATCGCCGCCTGTCCGCACCACGAGGTCGCCGCCGCCATAATACTTGATCTGCGGCAGCGAGCCGACGGTGTTGCCACCATGCACGAGAATGCTTTGCGGGATCGAAACCTGGAGATCGACGACATCCTTGCCGGCCGTAATGGTGACGTCACCGCCACCCAAAGCACTGACGCCGCGGAGAACGCTGCCAAAATTGACATAGGCAGCGGTCTGCTGGAAACCCGAGCCGGAAAACGGCGTGTTGCTGCCATTGGCGTTCCCCACGCGGGTATACCAGGCGTTCCATAATTGACCGGTGAAGCCAAAGCCAACGCCGGTCTGACTGCCATTGCCGAGAGGTGTATTGCGGTCCAGAGTCGACGCCTCGATGCCAATGATCGAGCCGCCGGCATTGATCGCCACTGCCCCGCCGTCGATCGCCCATACCGGGTGCGTAGCTATTCCGCTCCATGTCCTTGGAAGGCCAAGCGTAAACGCCGGCTTAGTGAAATCGCTCGGCACATCGACCACCCTGCCGGCGGTATAGACCGCGCCGGGCGCCAGAACATCGAGCCATTTCACATCGCGCGCCGCGCTGAAAGTGATCGAGCCGGTCCCGGTGCGCACCAGGCTGGGGATGTACTGAACGCGATTGGTGCCGACGAGACTGACATAGCCGGTATGCCCGTCGATGGTGATGTCGCCACCGGACGACTGCGACATCCTGACAGCGCCGGGATTGACCGACGGCGCGATGGCGGGATCGCCCGGATTGGCACTGCCAAGTCCCTCCGCGCCGGCCACGAAGTCGTAGGAGAACGAACCGGCGCTGGCGATGCTGGCCAGCATCAGATCGGCAACCGTGGTGGTGTTGCGCTTGTAGGTCTCGACCAGCACGTTGGAGTTGGTGCCGGTCCAGTTCGGATTGTTGGCGATGCTGTTGGCGACGATATTGGCGATCAGCGCCTTGCCGTCAGCTGCCGTGGTGAAAAAGCCGTCGCTGATCGTGGCGCGCACCTGGATGTCGTTGAGCGCGCGCAGCGTCAGCGTGCCCGCCTCCTTGGCGGCGCTGGTGCGGTAGGCCAGATCGGCCGTGCCTGCGGCCGCGTTGGTCACCGTACCGGCGCCGAAATTCCAGTTGCTGGCCACGGTGATGCTGCCGCCATTGACACTGCTACGCGGATTCACGAGCGCGATCTCCGGCCGCAAATGCACCAGCGATGCATCGACCGAACCGAAGCTCGCGGCCTTCACCGCGGCGGTGTTGCCCGCGAACAGCGTCTGCACGAAGTTCTTCAGCGTCGTCTGATAGAACGTGACGTGATCCGAGACGACCTGTCCCGCGCCCGGCGTGAAATATCCGGATCCCGTCAGCACCGTGACACCGGCCGGCGGAGCACTCAGATTGCCGTCGGTCTGGATCAGATTGAAGACCGGGGCGTAAACGTTGTCGACGGTGAGCCCCCGCATCATCGTCCAGGTGCCATCGACCATCACCAGACTGCCATCAGCCCTGTATTTGAACCAGCCAGCCGGATCGATGATGCCATCGAAATGCAGGCCGCCCGTGGTGGTATCGGCGGTGCTCCAGGTTGCATAGGCATCGAGCACGACGCCGGAGGTGTTCACGATCTGGCCGTTGACGCTGACATTGACAGTGTTGTCGGTGAGCAGCGGCGCCCGGACCGTCAGTTCGCCGCCCTTCCCGCCCGCACCCGGACTGAGATCTAGCGTCGCGCCCGCAGCGACGGACACACGACCCGATCCGCTCGGATCGACGTTCTGATAGCCGTAAACCGCATGATAGGTGCCGTTCGGCGTACCGGTGGTGCCGAGCGTAATGCTGCCGCCATTGGGGATCTGCGTCGATGTGCTGGTATAGCGCGGGTTTGCGGGATCGTCGCGCCGGTGAGAAACGTGGAGTCTCGCTCCCGCATTGATGCTCACCCCGCCGCTGCGCGCGCCGCCGGCGCCAGCGACGCCCGCGCCGAACAGCTTGATGCTGCCGCCACCTGACGTACGCGCGTCGATGGTGCCGTCGATGATGACGCTGCCGTCATTGGCGGTCAGATCAACCTCAGCCGAGGTCAGGGTGACGCCGCTTCGCACTTGCAGATCGCCATGGCCAAGCGTCAGCGCGAAACTCCTGGTGAAACCGGACCACGGCAGATCGCCGGCCAGATGGCCGGCATTGATCGACAGGGTACCGCCGAGATCGTCGAAAGCGGCAACGCCCTTGATCGTCCCGAACAGCGCCACTGTGCCGGCGTCGGCGCTGGCGATGGTCAGCGCGCCCGCATAGCCGCGCCCGGACGCCGACACATCGACGGTCGAGCCGCCGCCGATCGTCACGCTACCGCTGTTGGCGATCAACCGGACCGTTCCGCCCGGGGCGTAGGTCGTCCGGTCGAGCACAGTGACCGTCGAACCGGTGGCGTCAATCAATGCGCTGCCGGTCAATGCGACATCGCCGCTGGTCGCAGTCAATGTCACTTTTCCGGAATGGGCGACGATCGTGCCGCCGTCGGTGATCCGCGCGCCGGTCAGCGCCAGCGAACCGCCGATGTCGGTGGCGGCAACCAGCGGTGAGACGCCGGCCAACGATTGAATGGTGATGCCGCCCGTGGTGGTGAGCGACTGGTCGATCCCCGCGCGCACCACGAGGGCGGGCGCCGCGAGGACCACGTCGGCAATGCCCGCATCGATGCTGCCGTCGGCGGCGAACACGATGCCGCTTGCGCCGGTGATGTCGATGCGTCCGAAGCCAGAGAATTTCGATGCCCCGGCGCCCGCGATCAGTGTGCCGGCCGCATCCAGGCCCAGCGTGCCTCCGGTCCCGCCGAGTGCACCAGCCGTGCTGGTCGAGCCGCGGCTATTGGTCAGAACGATGTCCCGCGCATCGATGATCGCCTGCCCGCCTTGATGATAGAATCCGGCGCCATCGAATGTCAGCGTTCCGATCCGGTTCAACGTGTCGCCGAGAACAGTGCCGCCGGCGTCATAGAGATTGAACACGGATGCGCTGCGCAGCCGCAGCGACCGCGCGCCGGCGAACCGACCGAAATCGGGCGCCGACAGCCGCACGCCGCCGCTCAGGCCCGCAATATTGCCGAGGCTCAGCACGGGACCTGCGATATCGTACTCTTGCGCGTGCAGGATGACATTGCCGCCGAACGAGAAGCTGCCGCTGGTGTCGATCGACAAGGCAGTGGTCTCGATCAACGTGGGCGTGCCGGCCGTCGCAAGCATGGAGGTGCCCGGATTGGTGCCGATGGTTATGGCGCCCCCCGTCGCCGCCGGATCGCTCGCCAGCGTAAAGCTCCTTCGGGTGACATCGATCAGTCCACCGGCCGAGACACGCAGCAGCGAACCGAGATTGCCGCTGGCGGTAGCCTTGGCCACGATGGGCGTCTGATCCACCGCACCGGGCAGCCCGTGTGAGGAGATCACGCTGCCGGCATCGATGGTGATGCCGAGGCCACCATTGCGACTGGCGAGGATGACCGATGGGCCCGCGAGCGGATGCGCTTCATCAGTGAGCACCTCCAGATGCCTGGCCACGGCATCGATCGTTTGCTTGCCGATTTCATCAGCAGCGCCTGTGGTCGGATAGCTTACCTGCCCGCCGATCACGATCTGTCCGGCGCCCGAATTACTGATTTGATCGGCATCAAGCACGAGATAGCCGGCGCTTGACGCCGGCGCATCGCGCGATGCGCTCTTGACCAGGATGTTCTCGGCATAGATGCCGAGCACGCCGCCGCGTCCGCCCGCTGCCGGCGCCGCCAGTATCGTACCTGCCAGGGTGAGCGACGATGTCGCCCCGACCGAGAGCAGCCCGCCATCGATCGGCAAGCGCGGCGCCACTTTGCCAGCAGCATTGGCGCGATCGGCGAAATACCGGTTGCCGCCAGTGATATCGATACGCGAATAGCGCGTCCAGACATCGTTCGACTGCAACTGGAACAGGCTACTCGTCGCGTCGCGCTTGCCGGTCAATGCATTGGTCAGATGACCCGTTACATATTGCGCGCCGTCGGCGCCGCTTGCCGTCATGGCGAAGGATCGGACGAGATTGCCGGCCGATTGCACCACGCGATAGGCGCCGGGCAGCGTCGCATACATTCCGGGGAGCAGCGTATAGGTGCCGGCCGCAACGCCGTTGCCGCCGTCCAGATAGACCGCAGTCCCGGGGGCGATGCCCGCCAGCGTCGCGGGTGTCCCGGCAGTTTCGGGTGCCGCGGTCCTGCCGCCGGAGAAATACGGATAGGTAGCAAAGGTTGGGTCATAGGCGGCGACCGGCGCAAGATAGCTCGGCACCAGGGCATAGACCTGCCGGCCATCGGCATATTGCGTCGCGGTCGTGAAGCGCCGCGCCGACGTATCCGGCGTCACCTGATAGCTGGCAAGGATGTTGCGCGAGCCGCCGACGCCCTTGATAAATTCGGTCGCATAAATCTCGCCGCCGCCACTGATGTCGAGCACCGCGCCGGCCTGTTGTGCGAGATTGGCCGTGTTGAAGCCGATCTCCTTGACCGGCGGAGCGCCGATCTCCGCGCTAAGGTTCGTGTAATTCCCGGTATACCAGGCCGCTCCGTCGATCGTCTGGCCGTAGGGTACAGTCAGTCCGGCGGCGGAAACCGAGGTCAGACTGCCGGCACCGAGCGTCACCGTTGCGGTTTGGGTCACAACCGCACCGGTGGACACATCGGTGACGGCGGCAGGAAGCTGCGAGACATCGGTCAGACCGAGCACGATACTGCCGAGCGGAGCCCACAGCGTGCCACCCTGCACGATGTTATGTGCGTTGATGTAAAGTCCGCCGCCGGCGCTAAGCGGCGCCGATGCCGTGCCGTTCTGGCGGATCGTGATGCTATCGAATCCAGCCACGGTGCCGGTGGACTCAATCAGGAAATGCGTATCGGTAACCGGAAAGATCTCCGCCGCCGCCAGCGTCAGGTTGCCCGGCACATAGAATGCGCCGCCGAACGATGATCGCGCGGCGAGCTGCGCCAGCGTTTCGAAACCGTAATTGTCCGGCAGGGCACGGATGGCAGACGCACTGGTGAGCGATACGTTGCGTGCATTGCCGATCACCAATGACCGCTGCAGGTCGATCCACCCGGCGGAGACACTGAACGTGCCGTCGGAACTGGCAAGCGAGTCGACTGGCCTGCCGTTGTTATCGGACCCGACGAGGCGGACATAGCCCGCTTCCAGCGTCACGGTGGGCTGACCGATGCTGGCACCCGCGACATAGCCGGCAAGGTCGGGGATGCCTGGCACGCTCGGCTGATCCGACAAATCGGATGGCAATAGCCCGGACGCTGCCGGAAGCAGGACGATGCTGCCCTTCAAGGCCTGCAGCGTCAGCGCTCCCGGAACCTTAATGCTGAGCGAACCGGCGATCCCGATATTGCCGGGTGCCGTCAGACTGACGGAATCGAAACCGCTGCCGTTCAGCAGACCGGCGCCGATGAACGCTGTGCTGGTCAGCACGGCGCCGCTCGCCGGCAATCGAGGGACCATGGCGCCGAGCGCCTCGACGGTGGCCGGTGCGGAGCCGAAAGGCGCGACGATGTTGACGTTATCCGGCTCGATCACGATGTTGAACGGTCCATCCAGCAGCTTGCTGGCAATGCCGACCCGTGCCGCAAGGGCAGACGACACATCCACGCGCCCGATGGTCAGGATCCCGCCCGTTGCCTCCGGCGCCCCGCCGGACGCATCGACCTTTCCGGCAAAATATAGACTACTATCGCTGCTGCCGGTTGCGGCGCTGGCCAACCCAGCCAGTTGCAGATGGCCGCCGTCACTCCAGACCGCCTGCGGCAAAACCCTCCGGTCAAGTCCACCACCCGCCGGCGCATCGATTTTCGCCGAGGCCCCGCGCAGCAGAAGCCGCGCGCCCGCCTGCACCACCGTCAGCGGCGACGACAACGTGATGGTCCCAGCATCGAGCGCGGCGCCGGCCTGGTATCTCACATTTCGCGGATCGGGCAAGAAAGCGCCGCTGACGTCGAGCAGTGCGTCGGGTCCAATCCACAAGGCTCCGTTGGTGATGGCGCCATTCACGCTGTAGCTCGTCGCCCAGGCGCCCACCTCGCCTGCCGGCGCGACGATGTTGCCGAAAATTCGCGCCAGGCTTTGACTGACGACGGTGACGTTGCCTTGCGGCTCGACGATCAGGTTGGCGCCGCGATCGAGCAAAAAACCATGCGCCGACGAGGCTGCATCGCTGATGAAAGCATTGGCACTCAGTGTCAGGCTGGCCGGTTTGCGATATCCGTCGGCCAGTCGGCCCATCGGTGCGAAAACGCGCACCGGCGTGCCCGTGGGCACCGTATTCGCCGTTACCGGCGCCAGATAGTTGACCTGCGTCGGAGCCACCGTCGTGCCGGCCGTGACGGTCAGCCCGCCATAGGTGCTGGTGAGCGAATAGCTCGAAAAGGCGTTGTCGGTGAAAAACGACGATGGTACCACCAGCGTTCCTGCCGCAGTCGCGGAACCGGCCGCGCCGCCGGACGTAAACCAGCTTGCGATCGATGCCGGGGAGCCGCCGGTCGGCGCTGCCACTCGCGCGCTTATATCGCCAATCACCGACGCCTTGTTGTAGCTCGTGATCGTCGCCGCGCCGTCCCCGATGCGGATGGTCGGCGCCTGCAGGCTGAGCGTGCCGCCGCCGGCGAATCCCGCGGCAGAGACGGTGCCACCCAGCACGATATTGCCGTGATCCGGAAGATAGTCGTCACCCAGCGCAGCGAAGGGGATCAGCCGCGTGGCGTCGACCGAGCCGCCGAGCGGACCGCCAGCCGGGCTCTGCGGATAATAGTAATATAGCGATCCCGTTGCGATCGTCCCGTAGACGTGGCTTCCCGGCGTTCCATCTACATTTCGACTGACGATCACAAGATCGCTGGCGGCGACCTGTCGATCGCGGCCCCCATAGACCTGCCAGCCGGTGCCGTCGGCGCCGGCATAACTCGTCAAAGTTAGATTGCCGCCCTTGCCAGCCGCCAAGCCGTCCGACAGGGTCTTGAAGCGACCATTGACCCCGATATAGCCGCCACCCGAAACGTCGATCACGCTGCCCGGCGCCAGCACGATGCCCTGTGTGACGTCCTTCGACAAGACGATGTGCTGGTCCGGAGAACCCACGATCAGGGCGTCCGGATCCACAACTTCGCTGTGCTTGAACGTGGTAATGCTGACCGAGCCGCCATTGATGAAAGCCGCGCCTGTCGGATCGTCATATGCGCCCGTATCGTTGACCCACAGGCCGCGCACATCGAGCATCGCATGCGGCCCGATCACCACCGCCGGCGTCGATGGAACGACATAGATGCTCTCGCGCAAATAGTTCGACGCGATGGGATCGTAGCCGGCGAGCGCGATGCTGCCGCCGGGCGCACGCAGCGTGCCATCGATGGTGCTGACATTCTTGAGCGTGATACTGCCGCCTGGCCGCACCGCAAGCGTGCTGCCGGTGGCCATGCTCAGGTCATAGGCGCCGGTAATCGAGATCGATCCGAAGCCGGTCGCATTCAGCGTATCGGTGAAGATCGGAAAGATGCCGCCGCTCAGTTGCGGCATCCATTGCGCCATCGTCGGCGCATAGCTGGCGAGGTCGAACGGATCGGACGTCGTCGGCGACGACCGCAACTGGACGAAATAACCCTCATTGCCGCGCAGCCCGAATGTGACGTTGAGCGCTGCACCGGCAGGAAGCTCGTCGAGTCCGGCCTGGGTCCGCGTAACTCCGCCTTGTGCGAGCGACCGCTGCCGCCGGCCGGCAACGATGTCACCGATGATCGTTCCCTGCAGAATCGGATTTGCAGCGACGACGTCGACCGCACCTCCACTCCGGCCCGCAATATAGCCGGGCTCAAGGTACCCGTTCTTGTCCAGCGGACTATTGTAGATCTCAACGAATCCCCAATGCGCGTGGTTCACCGCGAAGCCACTAACCGTAGTGTAGGCGAGCGTCAGCGGCAGGTCGGCCTTGCCGATATTGTACATCCGCCCGTCAGACCCCAGCAGACGCGTCGTGTTGACCATACCGCCGCTGTACTGAACGTAGCCGCCGGAGACATTGAGCACCGAGCCGGGCTTTTGAATCACTGTCCAGCCACGCGCGTCGAAGCTGCCCGCCGCCGTCAGCAACTGGTCGATCGATACCGGAATCGCATCGGCATAGCCGGCCGCGTTGACGATCGGCGAGCCGACCCAGATCGTGCCGTCGGCGCGGGTGCCGCGCAACCGGATATCCATCGTGACAGTCTTGCCGATCAGCGCGCTCGCCAGCGGATAGTCGGCGATCTCGTTCGGCGTCACCAGAATGCTCACGAGGTTGGCCGACATCGGCAGTGTGACGCCGGTCAGGCCGGAGAGATCGATCGTGCTGCCCGCCTCGAGCACGATGTTGCCGACCGCCTGAGAGGCGTCGCCGGTGCCGTCGGCGACCAGCGCCAGCTTCGCGCCCGGCGCCTTGATCAGCATTCCGTCCGGGATCACGATCGACGACGATGCGATCGTGATCTGGGGTTGCAGGTTGCCGGCAAAATAATTGTCCTTGTTGACCGCACCGGCGACCACGGTTGCGCCGTCCTGCTCGGGCAGGATCGACAGGATGCTCTTCGCGCCGAACATGATCCGGCCGACCGTGCCGCTCGACCCGCTGGAGCCGGTGCCGCCATACAGGCTGATCGATCCGGACCGGTTGACACCGGTGGTGACATCGATGCCGCCGAATTGCCCGAGCGTTTCACCGGTCATGCTGACAGCGCCGGTGCGCGCCACCAGCAGCGCGTCGGTCTCGTTGACGACGACACCGCCCCCTGGAATCGCCGGGGAGCCTATCGGCAGTGTTGCACCCGCATCGTTTGGATAAAAGACGCGACCGATTACGTTGGCCTTCGTACCGGTGGCGGTCGCGACCGGTTCGGACAGATTGCCGGTGTTGCCGGCGAGCAAATGGATAGAGCCGTTCCTGATCGCGATGCTGCCACTATTGATGACCTTGGGCGCCATCAACGCGATGTAGCCACCATCATTCGAGCCGCTCACATTCGCATTCAGGCTCGCCCCAGCTTGCACTTGGATAGCGCCGCCGCCGAGCGATCCGAGCGTCTGATCGCCCATGCCGAACACGACGGAGTTGCCGGTGCGGCCACTCACGTCTGCAAGTGTGAACAGGCCATTCTGGAGGAAATAGGTGTTGGCGGACCCCTCATTGGGCGGGACGAAGAAATTTTGACCGCTCGCTTGCACATAAGTGGGCGTGCCGATACCGCCCGAATTGCTGAACGCGGTCGCCGCGCCGCTCGACCTGATGTCGTGTGTGGTGGCGATCAGCGAGTTGACGTTGATCTGGCTGGTGCCGGTGAAGATGATGCCGTTCGGATTGATGATCAGCACCGTGCCGTCGGCCTTGATCTGTCCCGCAATCTTGCTTGGCGAGCCGGTCGCGTCGATACGATTGAGCGCGATCCAGTCGCGATTACCCTGTTGGTCGTAGACCAGTGTCGTCTTCGCGCCGACATCGAATTTCTGCCAGGTCAACACTGCGCGCGACGCGGTCTGCCCGATCGTCACAATGGTCTGGTCGCCCTTGCTGGTTTCGACAGGAGCTCCAGCGTTGACCCACAGATTGGTCGTGCCCGCCGCGATCCGCGGGTCTGGCACCAGACCGGCGAGGCCGTTGGGAACATTGCTCGGCGCCGCAACCGCCGCCTGGCGCGCCATATCTTGCGTTGCGCGCATGGCCTGAAGTGCCTGGGTTGCCCGCAGCAACGCATTCGTACTCTGCTTGGCCAGCGCAGCCGCCTGTTGCGCGCCGATCGAAGCGGCATCCGTTGCCGACGTGACCATCGTTGCGGTGCCCCGGCCGCCGCCCAGCGAGCGCGCCTGGGCCGGGATCGCGGCCAGCAACGTCACCGCGCTGACACCGGCGAGAAGGGCTGCGCGATGGAAAAAATGGCGGGAGGTCGAAGCACGTAGTGTTGTGGCATGCAGTGTCAAGGCACGCCATGAACAGGCGTGAACTGGCGTAGCGGCAGACGTGCGGTTCAACATAGGCGCCCTTCCGAATTCCAAACCATGGATTCCAGCCATGGAACAAGAAGCGTCGGCGCGCAGTCGCTCCGTCCGCTTCTCTCTCTCTTCGCTAGACGAGATGATCGCGGGCGAACGCCAAAAATTTTTCAGGATTTTTTAATGAAGCCGCGACCATTGCCTGCGCGTTGCGCGCACGGCGGCAAAACGTCGCTGCATCACGTAGTGAAGCACGACTTCAACCGACAAGGACAATTCCACCCGGGAGTGTTTTCACCGGCGCTTTAAAGACATGACGGATTTGCGACATCACCGTGTCAAGGCGATTGAGTTCAAAGCGCGCGTTGACAGTGCGGCTCCCGAGCGCCTTGTCGATCAAGATGATCCTGCCGGTGCGATAGCGATTGACTTCGTCGATCACCCGGGCGAGCGGCGTATCGCGGAACACCAGCATGCCGTCACGCCAAGCCACCGCTTCCGGATCAGCGGTGGCGACCTCGCCCAAGCCGCGCGTGTCGTAGGACACTTGCCTGCCGGCTCCGAACGTGACGGACCGACCTTCGCAGTCAAGGCTGACCTCACCGTCGAGACAAGTCAGGCCAACCACGGTGCCGTCGCGGCGCAGGTTAAATGTGCCGCGCGGCGTCGTGATCCGGCCCGAGCCGGCTGTGACGACCAATTGCGGCTGCATCGTCGGCGCAATCGTGACGACGACCTCACCTGAAATGAGATCGATTCCCGGCACCGCATCGGCCAACCGCGTCGCGATACTGGTCTGCGTGTTCATCTCGAGGGAAATTGAATCGGCAAGGGTCACGTGCCGCTGCTCACCGGTGGTCGTTCTGTAGTCGGCGCCAAATTCGGCCAGCGACGGCCAAAGGTGAAGCGGCGGCTGCACCACCATGAATCCGGCTGCCGCCGCGGCCATAGCCGCCCCTGTTCCTAGAAAGACCCGGCGACTCGGCCGAAAGCCCGCAGGCTTGCCGACTGGCACAGAAACGGCACCAGTGCGGACCAGCACGGCCGCCGCCGCCTCAACTCCCCGCCAGAGACGGCCTGCGCGCGCCAGCGCAGCAGCGTGCGCCGGACTCGTATCGCGCCACCGGCGCAGGGATTCCATATCCGACTTCGTGGCTTCGCCCAGCGCAATCCGCGTAAGCCAGGTGAGTGCCTCACGTCGCAACGCCTCATCCTGAGAAGAGCTTGATTCAATCATCGTTCAGTGCTCTGGCAGCCGGCCGGCGACCAAAACCGCCGCCTCTTGTTACTAAGACGATATGAAATGCGGACAACGACATCTTTTATGAACAATTTTTTTCAAGAAAGATTTCACAAAGTTCCAGTGCCCGCTGCAGTTCAAGCTGGACGAGGCTTCTGGAAATATCCAGACGTTTGGCTATTTCCGAACGAGACAACTGTTCGAATTGCACCGCCACCACGATCGTGCGCTGCCGTGGCGTTAATCGGGCGAGCGCGCGGTTGAACGCCTCGAACTCGGATTGAGCTTCAACCGTGCGATCGGGGCCCGGATTTTCGTCGATCAGATCATAAAGCGCATCGACCGTGACGCGACGGGCCCGACGATTCTCGGTGCGCCAGCGGTCACGCGCCAGGTTAACGGCCGAGGTGAGAAGATAGGTCGACGGTCGAATGAGCGTCCCCGCCGATCCGGATCGATCCATTCGCAAGTAGAGTTCATGCAAGGTTTCACGAGCGAGGTCATCCGAGCCCAACCGTCTGGTCAGACGCCGCCGCAGATCGTCGTAATGATCGACGAGCAGTTGCCTTAGCGCAGCCCAGCTTGTTTCGTTATATTGGTGACTCATCGTTCATCACATGCGAACCGTTTGCGAGCTGCGCCAGACATTTTGTCTTCAGTCCTTTCCTGCTTCGGCGCAAATATCTCCATCGCGCGACGATGTCTTGTTGGTCAACATCATTGTAATCGGCTGCGGCATTTCAGACGGAGGCGGTTCGCTGAAGGACAGGCGCGACAAGATACTGGCGATCACGCGGTCGCGCGCCGGCTTGCCAGTCGAAGCGAGCAGCATCGGGTTGGCGATCGCGCCCGCCCCCGTGACCCAGAATCGCATAGCAACTTCAAAATCGTCTGGCCGCGTTTCCGGATAACGGCACAACGCCGCTATGATCCCGGCCTGAACACCACCGAGGAAATGATCGAACCTGGCGATGTACCGATGACGTTCCGCCTCGGCGCGCACACGAGGGTCCGGTGCTTTCGCCGGCACCAATGTGATGGCGCGCTCCGCCGTATAATCGAAATCAAGACCGGTTCCTGAAAGCAGCAGCCGCAGCGCGGCATCCGGCGTGTACAGGCCTCTGATCCCGCTCGACCGCCGGCCGGCCGCCAACGCCGCTTCATAGAGGACCTGGGTCCGACTGCTCGCACCGTAGGCATCGAGCGCCGCCTCAAGCGATTGCGACGGAATGTCGAATGAAATTCCGCGCGCTGTCTCGGCCCTGGCGGACGAGGTGAACCGCAGCAAGCCATGCACGCCTGCCGTTCCCTCCCTGGTGGCTATTGCCGCAATCAGCACCATGCAGACCATCCTGATCAATCGGAGGACGCGAGTGGCGGAACCGAGCTTCGACCATGCATGCCAACAACCGCGCGCTAAACCAAAAGCCCCGCGCCCCTCTACGTTTATGGGTTTGAATTTGCCCGCAGGACCCAAATCCCGAACGCCCAAAGCCGTCCCCGGTTTGAGTAAAAACGACAATCCCCGTGAAAGTTAGCACGGCAAATAAAATGGTTGGATGACAACCAGCGCGCGTTTGATCGTCGCCACGTCCAGACAGGTTGCAACCAGAGAAGGAGAATTCCGAGTTGCCGCAAAGCCAGGGCAGTCCCTATCGTGACATCAGGATAACAATGGCGATCGGTGGGTCCAGGCTATTGATTCAACAGTGCTAAAGTCCCCTCTCCGTCCGATCGACGCTGAATTCGGACTGATCGGCTGGTCGCCCGTCCACCAATCGCAAAACAGCGCCGAATAATCCCGCCAATCGCACGGCTCCGGAGATCGTCGAGAAGGTGCTGCACCTGCGCGCGACCTATCATCTGGGGTCGATGCGCATCGTCTGGTATCCGGCGCGCTTTGCTACCCATCCTAAAATCCTGGATTCAGGCGGTGCTTATATCCTGTTGCCGACGCATGGCGCTGACCATGGCGCAACAGCGTGCGCCTCATCCGTTTGCGATCACATGAAGCCGGGGTTGCGCGGCAGATACTGGGCCCAATTGCCGAATTCTCGCGACGACATCAGCAACATGGGAAATTTGATCCGCATTCCGTGCTCCATCGCGACGTTGAGAGCCGCCTCGCCTGTGCCAGGCAGAAACGCCGATACCTGCGACGAGCCGCTCTCGGCCGCCAGATGCAACGCTGTTCTCAAGGCGGGAGCGACAGCGTGGGGCTCCATGACTGCGAGCGGTCCGATATGTCCGCCGGCGTCCACATAGGCGTAGCCGGCCCAGTCGTTTCCGTCGTGGAGATTGAACCCTCTCGCCCCGCCCTCATTGATCAGATAGCGGTGATGCTTCACGCGCGAGACGCCAAGAACCCGCTCGTCCGCTTGCGCGAGCCGACGCAGGGTCAAGGCTTCTTCCTTGAGCGGCGTGACGTCGTATCGCGAGCCGTGCAATTTACCGATCAATTGCTCTTGCGATGCACTGACACTGTAGATGGGAAATCGCGGCAGCAGTCCGTGGCGGATATAGAGTCCTTGCGAGACTGTGTTGAAGCTGAAGGTGATGAGCACCTTGTTGGAAGCACCCGATTTATCGGCGTGCTCGAGAGTCCGCCTGATCAGCTCGTTGCCGACGCTCCGCCCCTGGTGATCGGGTGACACGAACAGCTGCGCCAGAAACCACATGTCGCCGCAGACCCAACTCCAGGCGAAGCCGAGGATCCGTTCGCCCTCCTCCGCCACCCAGAGACCGTCGGCATCGTCCTTCAAGGAAAACAGCTGAAATTTGGGAGGCGAGCAGACGGCCATGGGCCCGAAACCATGCCGCTCCGTGAGATCGTTGATGCTGGAGACGACAAGTCTATCCGCAAGTTCCAGATCCTGCGCACGCGCTGGCCGGCAGACCACAGACATCGGGTAACTCCGTTGGTTGGTCGCGTTACTTCAAAACCTCGCCGCTCCGGGATCGAGCCCGAGGGCCAGCCGGCCGGCGATGATGTAGTTGTTCGGACTCATCGCAATATGCTTCGCCGCGGCGCGCACATCGCGGACCGCACGCTCCAGGGCGCAGGTCTCGAAGATGGCGGCGGCGCCCGCGCTGGCGGCCAGCATGTCGGTGACGGACATCGCAGTCTCCGCCGCATGCGCGTTAGCGATCCGAATGTCCGCGCGTGCTTCCACCAGCCGCTGGCCGCCCGTATCGGTGGCCGCCATCAATTCCGCCATGGCATCGATCAGGAAGGCACGGGCGGCGTGAAGCATCGCTCTCGTCCGCCCCACCGTCGCCTGAACGGTCTCGTGATCGCGAAGCATGGCTCGGGTGCCGAGGCGACCTTTCCGGCAGGCCAGCTCCGCGAAAGAGGCAATGGCGCCGGACGCGATGCCGAGTGGCACCCCGCAGATGCTCCACGCGAACACCGATGATGGCGGCATGCGATAGAGCAGCCCGGGCTGGGTCGGCTGCAGCCCGAGAAACGGATGGGCGTGAGCCGCCGGCACGAAAACATCCCGCGCCTCGAAATCGCAACTTCCAGTGCCGCGCAGTCCGGACACATGCCAGTTGTCGAGGATGATCACGTCTGCCCGGCCGAGATAGCAGCAGAGAAGCGGCGAATTGGGATCCTCGGGCCTGACGCTGGCCAGCACCATGAACCGCGTCGCGTGATGAGCGCCGCTGCCAAATGGCCATCGCCCGTTGATGCAATAGCCGCCATCGACGGGAGTCGCAGTGCCGACCGCACCGGTCGAGCTGGCGACGAAGGCATGCCGGTCGGCGAACCAGTCGCGTGCAACGGCGTCACCGAGATAGCCGCCGATACGGCTCATGCCGCCGCCGTTGCCGACGAGCCAGCCGACCGAGCCGTCGAACGCCGAGGCGGCCTCGACTATTCTCATGAACTCGATGGGAGACAGTTCGGGGCCACCGAGTGCTTCGGGCAGCCATAGGCGGAATAGGCCTGCGTCGGCGAGCGCCGCGAAAACCGCCTCCGGCAATCGGCGGCCGCTGTCGAACTCGTCGCGCTGCGCGGCGATCAGCGGGGCCAGCGCCCGGACGGCCTCCAGCATCCGGCAACCCCGGTCGGGCGCATCGGCAATCATGGCCGGGACGGCACGAACCATCAGATCAGACTGCGCCATGACCGTCGGCCTCCACCGCACTGCAGAAATCGCGCATCGAGCAGCTCTCGAAGTCTTTCAGTACGGTCGCAGCATGATCGCCCGTTCCCCGGCCGTCCTGAATCTGTTCCGAAAAAGTTGCAAATTCCGCCGAACATGTAGTCTCTAGGCCATGGCGACGATCCACGAATTCGGTCCCTACCGCCTCGACGCGGAAGCCGAGATGCTGTTTCGAGAGTCCGAACCGCTCGCGCTCGGACGGCGCGCGGTGATGCTGCTTCGGCTGCTTATCGAGCGCGCCGGAACACCGGTTTCCAAGGACGCGCTGATGCAGGCGGCGTGGCCGGGACTTGCGATCGAGGAGAGCAATCTGACGGTGCAGATCGCCGCCCTGCGGCGGATATTTGCCGATATCGACGGAGGCGCGACCTGGATCGAGACGCTACCGCGCCGCGGCTACCGTTATGTCGGGCCGCTGGTCGCCACCGAATCCGGAGCCGGCCTGCCCAGGTCACCGGCACATGCAGTGTCCAATAGGCCGTCGCTCGCGGTGCTTCCATTTTCGAATCTGAGCGGCGATCCCCAGCAGGATTATTTTTCCGACGGGATCACGGGAGACATCATCGCCGAACTGTCGCGGTTCAGGTTGCTGTTCGTCGTCGCCCGTCACTCCAGCTTCGCCTACAAGGACAAGACGCCCGAGATCAAACGGGTCGGCCGCGAACTCGGCGTCAGATACGTGGCCGAGGGGAGCGTGCGCAAGATCGGCAGCCGGGTGCGGGTAACCGTCCAGCTTCTCGATGCCGCGAGCGGTTACAGTCTCTGGACCGAGCGCTACGACCGCGAACTCGAAGACATCTTCACCCTGCAGGACGAGATCGTCCGGGCGATCGTTGCAGCCCTTCCGGGCCGGCTGGAGGACGCCGGCCGCGAGATCGCCCGACGCAAGCCGACTTCGAGCATCACCGCCTATGACCTGGTTCTGCTGGGGAACGAGCGGTGGCGCCAGTTGACCGTAAAGGGGATGGCAGAGGCCAGGGAGTATTTCCGGAGCGCCGTCGTACTCGACCCGCAATATGCCCGGGCTCACGTCAATATCGCCTGGACCATCGTCTGCGATGTGTTTCTCGAATCGCCCGCCACCGCGACCTTGGACGAGGCCCTTCGCGAGATCGAGACCGCCCTCGATATCGACGACGGCGACGCCTGGTCTCATGGCGTCTTTGCACAGCTCCTGTTCCTGCTGAATGAAGACGTCAAGGCCGAAATCCATTTCAGCCGCGCGCTCGCGCTCAATCCAAACGATGCCGATGTCGCCGCCGTTTTCGCGAACATCCTCGTCTACTGGGGACGGTGGCGCGAGGCGCTCATATGGATCGGGACAGCCAAACGGCTCAATCCCTTTCCGCCCAACCTGTACCACTGGTATCATGCGCTCGCCCTCTATTCGGGGCGTGAGTACCAGCAGGCAGTCAAGGCGCTGATGGAAGCGCGAGCCCTCGATAGGTGGTCGCACGGACTCCTTGCGGCCTGCCATGCGCAGATGGGGCAGCTTGGCGAGGCGCGATTCGAGGCGGAGGCATTCGTCAGCGAGAGGTGTCGTGAACTGACCGCGAATGGGCAGACCGCGCCTGCGAGCACCCTCGACCTCGCCCGGGCCCGCGCCGAAAGGTACCGCAATCCCGCCGACCGCGAACACTTTCTCGACGGCTTACGGAAGGCGGGTCTTACCAGTTGACGGCACGCAGCCATTCTCTCGCTATCGACCCCGGAGTAACAACGCGGGAGTAAAACGATTGCGAAAACATCTTTTCATCAATGACTTATGCCATTGGTGCGCTCGGAGGGACTCGAACCCCCACCCTGTTACGGACTGCCACCTCAAGGCAGCGCGTCTACCAATTCCGCCACGAGCGCTAAAGAAATCCGGCGAGGGCAAATCGCCCGGCCGGATCAACCGGCGCCGATGTAACAAACCAATGATGGGGAGACAAGGCCTCTTGGCCTCTCCGGGCCACCTATCTGTGGTCGGGGGACCGCGGCAGCATCTGCTTGACCTCGACTGCAATCCGGTTGCGATCGACTATCACCACGCCCGACGCGACAGGCAGGTTATTGGCGAGGATTTTGACCTCGTCCTGCTCTGTGGCATCCAGTTCGATGATGGCGCCGCGGCTGAGCCGCATCACCTGGTGAACGGGCATCGAGGTGGTGCCGAGAACCACCATGATATCGACGGAAATGTTATCGAGGGTTGGCACGTCGGCCCCAAATTCCCAGATGCAGGATCGCACGGATGCAGGATTGCAGTGCCTGCGAGATCAACATGTTATGGTTAGCCAATGGTTAATGACCGCCAAACCCTTGATTTGACACCGTTTTCCCGGGGCTTGGCCGGCCGGGCGGTGGAATGGCGGGTGTCGGACACCCCGATTCCCTATCCCGAGGCCGTGGCCGAGATGGAAGCCCGGGCGGCGGCCATTGCCGATGGAACGGCGGCGGAACTGGTCTGGCTGCTGGAACACCCCCCGCTCTATACGTCGGGCACGTCGGGCAAGTCCGATGACCTGCTCGATGCCCGGTATCCGGTGTTCGAAACCGGCCGCGGCGGCCAGGTGACCTATCACGGCCCCGGTCAGCGGGTGGCCTATGTGCTGCTCGACCTCAAGGCGCGCCGGCCCGATGTGCGGGCCTATGTGGCGGCGCTGGAAGCCCTGATCATCCGGACGCTGGACGCCTTCAACGTGAGGGGCGAGCGGCGCGAGGACCGCGTCGGCGTCTGGGTCGCCCGCCCCGACAAGGGCGCAGGATTCGAGGACAAGATCGCCGCCATCGGCGTGCGGCTGCGGCGCTGGGTATCGTTCCATGGCATCGCCATCAATGTGGAACCGGATCTCGCGCATTTCGACGCCATCGTGCCCTGCGGCGTGGTCGATCCGCGCTACGGCGTCACCAGCCTGGTCGATCTCGGCCTGCCCGTCAGCATGACCGACGTGGACGTGGCGCTGCGGCAGGCGTTCGGCGAAGTGTTCGGGGAGAGCGAGCAGCTCGCGGCGGAAACGGCAGTCTGAGCGACACAATCCGAATTACAGCGTCGGCAATTGCGAGAAAACCTCGCCGGTGACGCGCAGGGCAAGCATGTCTGGCGTGGCATCGCTTGTCACGACACTATCGACGCGCGCGGCGGTTGGACCACGGCGGCACGCCTCGATCATGTCAGTGACAATATCGGCGGGTCCCGCAAACACAGCTTCCACGCTGCCATCCCGGCAGTTGCGCACCCAGCCTTCGAGGCCGAGCAACGAGGCTTGTTGGCCGGTCCAGTAGCGATAGCCGACACCCTGCACACGGCCGAGGATCATTACGTGACGGATCACGCCGGCCATCTATTTCTTGAGCCCCGAATCTTTCAAGCCAAGAAAATCGGCGCCGCGCTGCTTCACCACGGCGCCGCGGGTGACGCTTTCCATCAACTCGGCTGATGCAAGGTTTTTCAGCTCCTTCGGCCCCGTACCTTCGCGTACTGCTTTAAGAGTCGCATGAACGGCGGCGGTCGCCGCGGAGATCGGCGCATGGCCCTGAATGGCGATGCGGACGCGCTGGGCGCTGAGGAAATCCCAGTCCATGTCGTCGGTGGGGTTGCCGAGCACGATCGGCAGCGTGGTCGCCGCAGCCACCGCCTGCAGTTCGGCGCGGTTCTTGAGACCGGTGATCATCAGGGCATCGACGCCGGCGGCTTCATAGGATTTCGCACGCGCAATCGCATCATCCACGGATGTGATGGATGCGGCGGCGGTACGCCCCACGATGACCAGCGCCGGATCCTGGCGCGCGCTGAGCGCCGCCTTGACCTTGCCGAGCCCCTCTTCCGCAGAGATCAACTGCGCCCTGGCTTCGCCGAACACGGCGGGCAACAGCGTGTCCTCGATGGTCAGGCCGGCAGCGCCGGCGGCTTCCAGCTCTTCCACCGTGCGGCGGACATTGAGCGCATTGCCATAGCCGTGATCGGCATCGACCAGCACCGGCAGCGAGCCGGCGCGCGACATCCGTCGCATCTGTTCGGCCAGCTCGGTGAGCGTGATCAGCGCGACGTCGGGATCGCCGAGAATGGCAAGCGATGCGGCCGAACCGCCGAACATGCCGATCTCGAAACCGAGGTCTTCGGCGATGCGCACCGAGATCGCGTCATAGACCGATCCCGGACGCATGCAGCGGTCGCCGGTCAGGATCGCCCGGAGCCCGTAACGGCGTTGCCGGAACGTGGTCACGCGAATTCAAGAATGAGCGCATCCACCGCCAGCGTCGCGCCGGCAGCGGCATGGATCTTCTTGACGGTGCCGTCGCGTTCGGCACGGAGCACGTTCTGCATCTTCATGGCCTCCACCACGGCAAGCGTCTCGCCGGCCTTGACGTCCTGACCTTCGGCCACGGCAATCGACACCACGAGACCCGGCATCGGGCACAGCAGCTTCTTGCCGGTATCGGCCTTGACGCCCACCGGCATCAGGCGCGCGGCCGCAGCCTCGGTTTCGGTAAAGACATTGACGGCGACTTCATACCCCTGATGCGCGATGCGGATTCCCGACGCCAGAGGGCGCACCTGCATGGCGACGCTGTGGCCATCGATGGTGCCTTCCCAGACGGGCACGCCGGGCTTCCAGGACGACGAGAGCTTATGCGGCGTACCGGTATTGCCGTCGGCACCGACAAAGGCCACCGTCACGACATCGCCGTCACGGGCCACGTCGAGCGCGATCTCCTCGCGCTCCAGCCACACCGCGCGGCGACCCGCACGGGTCACCGGACGGCCGATCAGCTGGCCGGAAATCTGCCGCTTGCGTTCGCCATAGACGGCGTCGACGGCAGCGGCCACCGCGGCGATACGGCGGGCGACCTCGCCCTCCGGCGGCCTGGCGGTGAAGCCCTTCGGAAATTCCTCGGCGATGAAGCCGGTGGAGAGGTTGCCCTCGCGCCAGCGCGGATGGCTCATCAGCGCCGACAGGAACGGAATGTTGTGGCGGATACCGTCGATATAGAAGGCGTCCAGCGCATGGGACTGCGCCTCGATGGCGGCGGCGCGCGACGGGGCGTGGGTGACGAGCTTGGCGATCATCGGATCGTAATAGATCGAGATCTCGCCGCCCTCCTCCACGCCGGTGTCGTTGCGCACGGTGATGTTGTCGGCCTTGCTTTCCGCCGGCGGGCGATACTTCACGAGACGGCCGATCGACGGCAGGAAGTTGCGGAACGGATCTTCCGCATAGACACGGGACTCGACGGCCCAGCCAGTCAGCGTGACGTCCTTCTGCGCAAGCTGCAGCTTCTCGCCGGCGGCGACGCGGATCATCTGCTCGACGAGATCGACACCGGTGACCAGTTCAGTCACGGGGTGTTCGACCTGCAGACGGGTGTTCATTTCAAGGAAGTAGAAGCTCTTGTCCTGGCCGGCGACGAATTCCACCGTGCCGGCAGAGTCGTAATTCACCGCCTTGGCGAGCGCCACGGCCTGCTCGCCCATCTTGCGGCGGGTGGTCTCGTCGAGCAGCGGTGACGGCGCCTCCTCGATGACCTTCTGGTTGCGGCGCTGGATCGAACATTCGCGCTCGCCGAGATAGATCACGTTGCCGTGCTTGTCGCCCAGCACCTGGATTTCGATGTGGCGGGGATCGACGATGAACTTCTCGATGAAGACGCGGTCGTCACCGAAGGACGACTTCGCCTCGGCCTTGGCGAGATTGAAGCCTTCAGCCACTTCCGAGGTCGAATGCGCGATGCGCATGCCCTTGCCGCCGCCGCCGGCAGAGGCCTTGATCATCACGGGATAGCCGATCTCGTCGGCGATCTTCACCGCGTGTTTGTCGTCGGTGATGACGCCAAGATAGCCCGGCACCGTGGAGACATTGGCCTTGGCTGCGGCCTTCTTGGATTCGATCTTGTCGCCCATGGCGGCGATGGCGCCCGGGTTGGGGCCGATGAAGACGATGCCTGCAGCTTCCAGCGCGCGCGGAAACGCCTCGCGCTCGGACAGGAAACCGTAGCCGGGATGCACCGCCTCGGCGCCGGTCTGTTTGCAGGCCTCGACGATTTTCTCGATCAAGAGATAGCTCTCGGCCGCGGCCGGTGGCCCGATCAACACGGCCTCATCGGCCATCTCGACATGCAGCGCATCACGATCGGCTTCGGAATAGACGGCGACGGTCTTGATACCCATCTTGCGGGCGGACTTGATGACCCGGCAGGCGATCTCGCCGCGATTGGCGATCAGAATTTTTTTGAACATGAGCTGTCTTACTTGCAACCTTGAGGCGGGATCGGGAAGATGGAGGCGACGGTACAATGTGGCATGGCGCCGCAGTCGTAACAATTCTGTCGCGGGCAAAAACTAGAAAAGACGTCTGGACCGGATCGGCCGAGTTCGTTCGAAGCGAGGTTTTTCATGCGCTGCGCCACCATCCTCTCCCTCAGTCTTGCTTTTATATCCGCTACAACGGCTTTCGCCCAAAACAGCCCTCCCCGCAACCTCATTTTGTTCGTACCTGATGGGCTCCGGGCGCTGAAAGTGACGCCGGAAACGGCACCTGCGATGTCCGCAGTGCGGGATAAAGGCGTCAATTTCCGCAACTCGCATTCGCTGTTTCCGACCTTCACCATGGCCAATGCGTCGGGCATGGCCTCAGGCCATTATCTCGGCGATACCGGCGTGTTCTCGAACTCGATCTATACCGGCCACCCCACCCCGGTGCAGAACAACAGCCCGATCCCCTTCATCGAACATGATCAGGTGCTGGGCGACCTCGACGAGCAATTCAACGGCGACTACCTCAATGAAGAGACGCTGCTGAAAGCTGCGCGCAAGGCCGGCTATTCCACCGCCGCCATCGGCAAGGTCGGCCCGACGCTGATGTTCGACCACACCGAACGCACCGGCAAGGAGACGATCACCATCGACGACCAGACCGGCGGCGTCGACAAATCAGGCAAGCTGCTCGGCATCCCTCTGTCGGATGAAATGAAGGACGCTCTCGCGAAGGCCGGCCTAGGGGTGGAAACACCTGGCCGCGGCGACAACGGCAAGGCCGGCGACGCCAAGACGCCCGGCACCACTGAAGCCAACATCAAGCAGCAGGCCTATATGGCCGATGTCGCGAGCAAAGTGGTGCTGCCGATGTTCAAGGCGCGCAACAAGCCGTTCGTGCTGGTGTTCTGGTCGCGCGATCCCGACGGCACCCAGCACAATCAGGGCGACAGCCTCAACAAGGTGATGCCGGGGATCAACGGCCCCTCATCGCTGGCCTCCATCAAGAATGCCGACGACAATCTCGCTCAGCTGCGCAAGGCGCTCGACGATCTCGGCCTCGCCGCCAATACCAACATCATGATTTCGGCGGATCACGGCTTCTCGACCATCTCCAAGGAGAGCAAGACCTCCGCGACCATCAAGGGCACCTATACCGACACGCCGGAAGGTTTCCTGCCGCTGGGATTCCTGGCCATCGATCTCGCCAGGTCGCTCGACCTGCCGCTGTTCGATCCCAACGACGGGTTCAAGACCGTCGCCGACAACGCCTATCCGAAGGCCGGCAATGCCTTCATCGGCACGGATAAAGACAAGCCCGAGCTGATCATCGCCACCAATGGCGGCTCCGACCTGATCTATCTGCCGAGCGGCGACAAGGACCTCGCCGGCCGCACCGTGAAGGCGCTGCTGAAGCAGGATTACATCAGCGGCATCTTCGTCGACGATGCGCTTGGCTCGTTCCCCGGCGCATTGCCGTTGTCGTCGATCAACCTGTCCGGCAAGGCCGTGACGCCGCATCCCGCGATCGCCGTCTCATTCCGCTCCTATTCGGAAGGCTGCGAAGAGCCGGCGGCGTGTCAGATCGAGGTCGCCGATACCGTGCTGCGTCAGGGCCAGGGCATGCATGGTTCATTCGGGCGCGGCGATACCCATAACTTCATGGCGGCGATCGGCCCGGACTTCAAAGCCGGCTTTGTCGATCCCCTGCCGGTCAGCAATGCCGATACCGGCATCACCGCTGCGCATCTGCTTGGCCTGAAGCGCGACGCCAAAGGCGGCCTGATCGGCCGCGTGATGAGCGAAGCGACGGTGACCGGCGAGACGCCGACGGCAACGACCGACATGATGCGTTCGGCGCCCGACGATCAGGGTCTGGTCACGGTGCTGCAACTACAGAAGGTCGGCGAACACAAGTATTTCGATGTCGCCGGTTTCCCCGGCCGGACGGTCGGCCTCGACGCGAAGTAAGGACAGCGCAAACAAAAAACGGCGGAGCCACGCTCCGCCGTTTCCTGTCAAGCGGCAGATCGGATAGGCCGCACCAGAAGGTCGGCAGGAATTTTCCACGCTTCGCTGATCTTGTAGATCATCTCGACTGTCAGCGGTCGACGGCGATTGAGCAATTCGGACGCGCGTGATCGCGAGCCGAGCAATTCGGCCAGCTCGGCCTGCGTATGACCAAGCTCGTCGATCGCATAAGTCAGCAGATCTACGGGGTCAGCTGCGTCGACAGAAGGCCAGCGCGTCTCTTCATATTTCTCGACGAGTGTTGCGAGGACATCGAGCTTATCGCCGTCATCCGTACCTGTGGCAGCGCCCCACAGTCTCTCGATCTCGCGCAAGGCGGCCATATGATCGTCGTCATTCCGGATGGGGCGAATATCCATGGCCTGCTTCCTAGAACTGCGAAACTGTCAAAGCATCGATGCGATCATATTCGGCGTGCGAACTAATGAATTTGATGAACGCGATGCTTCTCTGAAAATCGAAAGCGACGATCATCCGAAAAATGCCGCCAGCAACTTCAAACCTGACGCGTTCTCCATTTAGAATCTTCGCGCCCGGAGCTGCCAACCGCACATCCTCCATCGAGCCCCATGCGGCAGCACGGACCAGTGATCTCCACCGGTGCAGCGATGCCTTGGTCTCGGGATGCGTTTGCGCATATGAGGCAAGAACGCTCCACGCGATGATCCTCATGATTACAAATTATGTTCCCAAAACGGGAACATCGCAACAAAAAACGGCGGAGCCACGCTCCGCCGTTTCCGTATTCTGATGACCTGCGACCCGCTTACATGCCGATGTCGAACACGTTCGGCAGCTGCAGGGTCGCGGCGCCAACCACGGTCGTGACCAGGGTCATGATGGTGGCGTTGCTGACGCGCTTGGCGCGCATCTGCGAGGCGATCCATTCCAGCACTTCGATATTCACGCCGACGGCCTTGGTCGGTGCCCAGGTCTCGATGGCAACATCGGGCGACAGCGCCACCGCGCGCGACGGCACCGGCAGTCCCGATGCAGACGCAGCGTGGTGCACCACAGCCTTGGCGAACAGATCGTCGAAGCGACCGTCATCGCTGCGCTCGGCGGCAGCTTCGTTGATCGCGAACAGCGCCTCGGCCTCGTCGCGGCTGACCGGCTGGCTGGCCAGTGCCGACGCATTCAGGATGCGCTCGCACCAGGCGGCGTCATCGGCATCGAGCGCACGGGAGAAATGGATACGGCCACGGGTGGTCGGGCCTTCGCCGGTAATGACGCCGTCGCGCACGATGGCGAGGGCCTGTGCCGCAGCGCGATGGTTGTCGATGGTGGAGGTTTCGATGGCGCCGAACAGGTCGGCAGCGGCAGCGGATGACATTTCAAACTCTTCTGTTTTCAGCATATTTCTCAACATGACCCAGCAATTCCATGGTCGACTTAACGCTCGGTTAAGAACTCGATCCGGGATTTTCTTATCCCCAACCGTTGCAGTTCAGTCGCGCCGGGGCGCTGCTGGGTTCGATGTGATGTGACGACCCGGTCAGGCGGGATTGCGCCGGACGGGCGGCAACATCGCGGCATCCGATAACATCATGTTGCGTAGCTGTTTTGCCGCAGCCTCCTTGCGTGAAACTGGATGCCAGCGCGCGGCGAATTTGAAGAAAGTTCTTGTCCTTTTCGCCGGACAGTTCCATTTACCAGTGTGCGCCTCTATAGTCCGCTCGCAAAATTCATCTGTAATCAGAATGACATGAGGTCCATCATGACGCTCCAGATCAACGCCGTCGCCCCCGATTTCGAGGCCGAAACCACGGCCGGCCGCATCAAGTTCCACGACTGGATCGGGGATAGCTGGGCTCTTTTATTCTCGCATCCGAAGGACTTCACCCCGGTCTGCACCACCGAGCTCGGCGCGCTCGCCAAGCTGCAGCCGGAATTCGACAAGCGCGGCGTCAAGCTGATCGGCCTCAGCGTCGATCCCGTGCACAAGCACGCGCTGTGGGTCGACGACATTAACGAAACCCAGGGCGCCCGCCCGACCTTCCCGATGATCGGCGACACCGACCTCAAGGTCTCCAAGCTCTACAACATGCTGCCGGCCGACGTGGCGGGCGATGCCGACAGCCGCACCGCGGCGGACAACGCTACCGTGCGCAACGTCTTCATCATCGGACCGGACAAGAGGATCAAACTGGTGCTGGTCTATCCGATGACCACCGGCCGCAACTTCCAGGAAATCCTGCGCGTGATCGATTCAGTGCAGATGACCGCAAAGCATCGCGTTGCAACGCCGGCCGACTGGCAACCGGGCGAGGACGTCATCATCGCCGGCTCCGTCACCAACGACGAAGCCAAGACGATCTATCCGAACGGCTGGAAAGAGCCGAAGCCCTATATCCGCATCGTGCCGCAGCCGAAGTAACACTGCGACTGGTTTGCAAGAACGAGAGAAGCGCTGCGAGAGATCGCGGCGCTTTTTTTGCGCGTCGTGCCGATACGCCGACGCGTAGGATGGGTAGAGCGCAGCGAAACCGATCACGTTGAGCACGGCGGATGATGGGTTTCGCTCCGGCGCGGTGCACCTCCGCTCTACCCATCCTGCACTCAGCGCCAACCGCGCGGAGCCAGCCGGTTGGCAATCAGCAAGCCCAATGTCGACGCCGTCGCCGTGACGAACGTGCCCCAGGCGACGTCGACGACCACCACCGGCCAGGTCCAGTGCTTGAGCAGCGACAGCGAGGCCAGCTCGAAGGTCGCATAGCAGAAGAAGCCCAACAGCGCGCCATAGAGCAAGGTCGAGCGCCAGGTCGCATCGGGTGAGCCACTGAAGAAGATCAGCATGCCCGCGATGTACCGACAGTAGAACAGGATCGCCGGCGCGACACGCGCCTCGCCGAGCATGTCGCCGGCCTGACGAAGATGCCTTTCGCGACGCGGCCGAGGAAGAGCAGATCCAGCGACAGCATGACGACGAACGTCGTCACATGGAGGATCGCGTATCGCTTCAAAGCGGCCTCGGTACCAATTCGGTAAGAAATATCCTGATACTACGCGCCAGCACACGCAAGGTTGCAAGCTTGCGCAATATTCGAAGCCGGATCAATCACTCGACATCCGTGTTAGATGAAGTGATGACCGATCAATCCCAAACACCGACGATCGTCTGGTTTCGCGACGACCTTCGTCTGTCCGATCACCCCGCGCTACATGCCGCGGCCAGGCGCGATGCGCCGGTGATCTGTCTCTACATCCTCGATGAACAGAGCAACGCACTGAAGCCACCGCAGGCGCGGCCGATGGGCAGCGCGACGCGATGGTGGCTGTCGCAGTCGCTGCGCGCGCTTGAGGCAAGCCTCAATGCCATCGGCGGAACACTGGTGCTGCGCAAGGGCGCCGCGGCCGACGTCATCGTGGACATCGCGCGCGAGATCGATGCCAGCCACGTGTTCTGGAACGAGATCGCGCAGGCGCCGCACCTCGCCGTCGCCGATGGCGTCACCGAAGTGCTCGCCGATCTCGATGTCGGCACACAGAGCTTTCCGGGCGACCTGCTGGCGCATCCTGCCGCAATCCGCGCCAAGGAGACCGCCAACAAGGAGAGCCGTGGCTTGCGGGTCTTCACGCCGTTCTGGCGACGCGTTCAGGCGGCGGGCGGACCGACCAAACCGGTACCGGCGCCGAAGAAACTGCTTCCCGCACCGAAAGTGAGGAGCGACAAGCTCGCCGACTGGAAGCTCGAGCCATCGAAGCCTGACTGGGCCGGCGGCCTGCGCGAGACATGGACGCCCGGCGAAGCAGGCGCGCAGAAACATCTGAAGCGCTTCCTCAAGGACATCGCGGGCTATAGCAGCGATCGTGACCGACCCGACCGCGAGATCACATCGCACTTGTCGCCGCATCTTCGCTTCGGCGAGATCAGTCCGCGGCAGATCTGGACCGCCGCGCATTTCGCAGCTGCAGAACATCCGAAGCTCGGCAGCGACATCGCAAAGTTCATGAGTGAAATCGGCTGGCGCGAGTTCTGTCGCCATCTCCTGTTCGATGTTCCCGATTTGGCCACGCGCAATCTGCAATCATCCTTCGATCAGTTCCCATGGAAGACCGATCGCAAGGCGCTCCGCGCGTGGCAACGCGGATTGACCGGCTATCCGATCGTCGATGCGGGTATGCGCGAGCTCTGGCACACCGGTGTGATGCACAATCGCGTACGCATGGTGGTCGCATCCTTCCTCGTCAAACATCTGCTCATCGACTGGCGCGAAGGCGAGAGGTGGTTCTGGGATACGCTTGTCGATGCGGATGCGGGCAGCAATCCCGCCAACTGGCAGTGGGTCGCAGGCTCCGGCGCGGATGCTGCACCCTACTTCCGCGTCTTCAATCCGATCCTACAGGGTGAGAAGTTCGATCCCGATGGTGTCTATGTCAGGCGCTGGGTGCCCGAACTGGCAGAACTATCCACAAAACAGATTCACCAACCCTGGACCGCTTCACCGCTCGAACTGAAAAGCGCGGGAATCACTTTAGGCAAAGACTATCCGTCGCCGATCGTCGATCACAAAGTCGGTCGCGAGCGCGCATTAAAGGCGTACACAACGATACGAAATAGTTGACTGTCCATGACACACTCTTCAACACGCGCCCGAATCGGACTAACGTGAAAAAGTCGACAATGTTGGGGGATGCTATGAACGACGACACTCCAGTCCTGGAGCAAGTGACGGACGCGCTTAGCAGCGCAGCCGACGCGACTAAGGAAGTCGCCACCTCGGTGGTGAAGAAGGTCAAGAAGGCCGCAAAGAAAGTCGCAAAGAAAGTGACCCCGGCTAAGAAGACGAAGAAGTCCACCAAGAAATCTTCTGCGAAGAAATCTTCAAAGAAGAAAACCCAGAAAGCGAGACCAATGGCTAAGAAAGCAACGAAGAAGACCGTCAAGAAAGCTGCCAAGAAGACCGTGAAGAAGGCAGCCGCCAAGAAGACCGTGAAGAAGGCCGCCAAGAAGGCCGCTCCGAAGAAGGCCAAGAAGGCCAAGAAGGCTGCCAAGAAGAAGTAAGCTTCTTCGCAGATGTGAAAGCCTCCGGGTCCAAGCCCGGAGGCTTTTTCATGTCTGGGGTCTGGATTGACGCGGGATGCGTCAGGCCTTGCATCAAGCCTTGCATCAGGCCTTGGCGCGGTTGACCAGCAACACTGCAGCGCCGCAGGCGATCATGCCGACGATCGCAACAGCATCCAGCTTCTCGCCGAACAGGATGAAGGCCATCAGCGCGGTCACGGCCGGCACCAGATAGAACAGGCTCGCCACCTGGCTCGAGGCCTGGCGCCGCAGCAGCCAGTAGAGCAGCCCGACGGTGCCGATCGACAGCACCACCGCGAGCCACACCACCGACAGCACGAACTCGGTGGTCCAATGGATCACATTGGTCTCAAAGGCCAGCGCGCCGATGCCGAGCATGACCATTGCTGCGAGTTGCTGAATGAAGCTGCCGGCGCGCCAGTCGATGCCGCCGCAATAGCGCTTCTGATAGAGCGTGCCGACAGTGATCGTGATCAGAGAAATACCTGACGCGAACCAGCCCCAGCCCGCCTCGCCCGTCATCGGCCGGCCATGCAGGATCAGCAATACGCCAGCGAGACCGAGCGCCAGCCCGCCCCATTGCAGCGGCGTGACCCGCTCCCCGAGGAAACGGCTCGCCAGAATAGAGGTGAGGATCGGCTGCAGGCCGGGGATCAGCGCCGACAGACCGACCGGAACCTTGTGCGCCACCGCGAACACGGTGCCGGCAAGATAGAGCCCCTGCACCAGCAGACCGGCAACGATGCTGTGGCCAATGCCGGTGCGATCCGGCCATGCCGGTCGCACCCATGCGACGACCACCGCCATGATCGCGACGGCCAGCATCATGCGCACGGTGAGATAGGTCAGCGGCTCGGCGCCGTTCAGCACATATTTCGTGCCGATGAAGCCGGTGCTCCACAGCAGCACGAAGACGATGGGTGCGGCGCGCCCGATCAGAGTTTCAAGATCGCTTGTCTGAGCCTGTTTCATGGCTGCTCAGTGCCCCATCATGTGCTAAGCGGCAATGGCTGTTTGCGCGGACCTGCCCGCCTGACATCACAACACCGAGACCATTATCGAAGGGATTTGCCATGGACGTTCGCGCCGCCGTTGCCATCAGTGCCGGAAAGCCGCTGGAGATCACCACCGTTCAGCTCGAAGGCCCACGCGACGGCGAAGTGCTGATCGAGATCAAGGCCACCGGCATCTGCCACACCGACGAGTTCACGCTGTCCGGCGCCGATCCCGAAGGTCTGTTTCCGGCGATCCTCGGCCATGAAGGCGCCGGCGTTGTCGTCGATGTCGGCCGCGGCGTCACCTCGGTGAAGAAGGGCGACCATGTCATCCCGCTCTACACGCCGGAATGTCGCCAGTGCCCGTCGTGCCTGTCGCGCAAGACCAATCTCTGCACGTCCATTCGCGCCACCCAGGGCCAGGGCCTGATGCCCGACGGCACCTCGCGCTTCTCGCTCGAGGGCAAGCCGATCCACCACTATATGGGCACCTCAACCTTCGCCAATTACACCGTGCTGCCTGAGATCGCGGTGGCGAAGATCCGCGAGGACGCGCCGTTCGACAAGGTCTGTTATATCGGCTGCGGCGTCACCACCGGCATCGGCGCGGTGTTCAACACGGCCAAGGTGGAGCAAGGCGCCAAGGCCATCGTGTTCGGCTTAGGGGGCATCGGCCTCAACGTGCTGCAGGGCCTGCGACTTGCGGGCGCCGACATGATCATCGGCGTCGACATCAACAATGACCGCAAGGCCTGGGGCGAACGCTTCGGCATGACCCACTTCGTCAATCCGAAGGAGCTCGGCAAGGATCTGGTGCCGCACCTCGTCGACATGACCAAGCAGGGCGCGGACCAGATCGGCGGCGCCGACTACACCTTCGACTGCACCGGCAATGTCACCGTGATGCGCCAGGCGCTCGAAGCCTGCCATCGCGGCTGGGGCCAGTCGATCGTGATCGGCGTGGCACCGGCCGGCGCGGAAATCTCCACGCGTCCGTTCCAGCTGGTGACGGGTCGTGTCTGGAAGGGCTCGGCCTTCGGCGGCGCCCGCGGCCGCACCGACGTGCCGAAGATCGTCGACTGGTACATGCAGGGCAAGATCCAGATCGACCCGATGATCACCCACGTGATGCCGCTGAGCGACATCAACAAGGGGTTCGATCTGATGAAGCGCGGGGAGAGTATCCGCGGGGTAGTGACGTTCTGAGCGCCATTCGCTCTCACTTTCATCGCCCGCGAAAGCGGGCGATCCCGTAGGCACCGCGGCTCGCGGGTCCCACGCCTACGTCGTGTGCTGGGTCGCCCGGTCAAGCCGGGCGACGACAATTCGGGGGTAGGACGCTCCTACTCCCGGCTCATGACGTGAACCGTTCGAAGAACGGAACGAGGCGGCCGGTGAATTGCCGGTAGCCGGCCTTTACCTTGTCACCGATGACGAGATCGTTGGCGCCGTGGGCCATCATCCGAAAGCCCTCGGCGGTGTCGATGAGCACGATATTGTACGGCACATGCTCGCGCGCTTCCGGCGTCCCGGCGCGCAGCACGAGGGACGTCGCATAGACGGTGCCCTCGCCGCTCGCGCGCCTGTCGTCGAGATCGGGCGACCCGCAGGCCGCGCAAAAACTGCGGCGGAAATACTGGATTGATTTGCAGGCACGGCACGACTGATAGCCGATCGCTTCAGTCCCGGTGGTCCAGTCGGCGGCAGGCTTCAGCTCGCTCATGACACGCGCTCCAGAAACATGCTGACATGGGACGACAGCACGCCGCCATCGCCATGAAGCAGCGCGACCGAGGCATCCTTGACCTGGCGGTTATCCGCCCTGCCCGTCATCTGCAGATGTGTTTCGACGAGATGCGCCATGGCGCCGCCGACGCCACAATGGCCGTAGCTCAGCAGACCGCCATGGGTGTTGAGCGGCATCGTGCCGTGCTGGCTGAAATGGCCAGATCGCACGCGTGCCGCCGCTTCGCCACGACCGGCGAGGCCGAGATCTTCCAGCAGCATCGCCAGAGTGATGGTGAAGCTGTCATAGACGGCGGCGTAACGGACGTCGGAGATCTCGATGCCCGTCGCCTTCTTCGCGCGCGCAATGGCAATCTCGGCACCGAGTTCGGACAATGCCGGCGCTGCGGTGATGTGCTGATGCGTATGCGCCTGTGCAGCGCCGCGCACTTTGATCTTCGCCTCGCTGGTCGGCTCATAGCTGATCACGAAGGCCGCGCCGCCATCGGAGACCGGGCAGCAGTCAAGCAGCTTCAGCGGCGTCGCGATGGTCTTCGATGCCATGACATCGGCGACGGTGATCGGCTCGTGAAACTGCGCGCCGGGATGGGTCAGCGCATGCTTGCGCATCAGCACGGCGAATTCGGCGAGGTCTTCCTGGGTGACGCCGTATTCGTGCATGTATCTGTTAGCAACGAGGCCGTAATAGGCCGGGATGGTCGGGCCGAGCGGCACTTCATAAGCGGGATGACCAACTTGAGCCAGCGCCTGGATCGAGGCATCGCGGCTCTGGCCGGTGAGACGGTTCTCGCCGCCGACCACGAGCACATGTCTGGCGACACCGCCCTCGACCAGCTGATGCGCCAGCATGGCCATCGCCATGCCGGTGGCGCCCCCGACCTGGATCGCATGGGCGTAAGATGGCGTGATGCCAAAGTGTTCGGCGAAGACCGTGGCCAGCATGATATGCGGCATGGTGGTGGAATAGCCGCACAGAAAGCCGTCGATGTCGCCGCGCTTGAGCCCCGCATCGGCCAGCGCGAGCTCGGCTGCGCGGCTCATCAGATCGATGGTCGATGAACCCTCGTGTTTGCCGTAAGGGAGCAGACCGACGCCGGTGATGAAGCTCATGTCGGTTTCTCTTTGCTCTAATACGACTTTGGCAGACCAAGCGCCTTCTCGGCGATGAAGCTCAGGATCAGTTCGCGGCTGATCGGCGCAATGCGCGGGATCAGGGACTCCCGCAGATAGCGCTCCACATGATATTCCTTGGCATAGCCGAAGCCGCCATGGGTCATCACCGCCTGCTCACAGGCGTGATAACCGGCCTCGCCCGCGAGATATTTTGCGGAGTTCGCCGCGGGACCGCATGGCAATCCCTGATCATATTGCCAGCCGGCCGACAGCGTCATCAGCCAGGCCGCCTCCAGTTCCATCCAGTTCTTCGCGAGGGGATGCTGGATCGCCTGGTTCTGGCCGATCGGGCGATTGAACACGTTGCGGACCTTGGCGTAGTCAGCCGCCTTCCTCAGCGCCGCCTTGCCGAGCCCGACCGCTTCGGCGGCGATCAGGATGCGCTCCGGATTCATGCCGTGCAGGATGTATTCGAAGCCACGCCCCTCCTCGCCGATGCGATCTTCGACCGGGATCTCGAAATCGGCAATGAACAGCTCGTTGGAGTCCACCGCCTTGCGGCCGAGCTTCTCGATCTCGTGCACGGCGATCTTGGCGCGATCGAAGTCCGTATAGAACAGGCTGAGCCCATGTGTCGGGCTCTTGACGTCTTCCAGCGGCGTGGTGCGCGCCAGCAGCAGGATCTTCTCGGCGACCTGCGCGGTGGAGATCCAGACCTTCTGGCCGTTGACCACATAACGATCGCCCTTGCGCACGGCGCGGGTCTTGAGCTGCGTGGTGTTCAGGCCGGTATTGGGTTCGGTCACCGCGAAGCAGGATTTCTCCGTGCCGTTGACGATGGGCGGCAGCATGCGCGCGCACTGTTCGGGTGTGCCGAACACCACCACCGGATTGAGGCCGAACACATTCATATGGACGGCGGACGCGCCCGACATGCCGGCGCCGGATTCCGAAATCGCCCGCATCATGATCGCCGCCTCGGTGATCCCCAATCCCGAGCCACCATATTGCTCGGGGATGCAGATGCCGAGCCAGCCGGCATCGGCCATCGCCTTGTGGAAGTCGATGGGGAAGCCGCCCTCCTTGTCCTTCTTCAGCCAGTAGGCATCGTCGAAGCGCGCGCAGATCTTCTCGATGGCGTCGCGAATGGATTCCTGGTTGGCGTCGAGGGCGAAATCCATGCGTTATAGCTCCGACGTATCTGGGATAGCGGCCTGTCGGAGCACGCCGTCCTTGTGCATTTTCTCGATCTGCTCGGCCGTATAGCCGACCTCGGCCAGCACCTCGGCATTCTGTTCGCCGAGATGCGAGGCGAGACGCGTGAGATCCACCGGCGTCTTCGACCAGGTCGCGGCAACCTTCATGTTGCGAACCGCGCCTTCGGTCGGATGCTCAACCTGCTGGAAGAAGTCCGTCGCCACCATGTGCGGGTCTTCCATCATGCTGTCCAGCGTGTGCATCGGCGCCGATGGCACGTCGGCCTCGTCGAGTAGTTTGGCCCATTCCGTGGTCGTCCGCGTCAGGAAGATCCGCGAGAGTTCGGCATTCACCGTATCGATATGCTGGATGCGCTGCGGGAACGTCGCAAAGCGCGGATCATCAAACAGCTCCTCGCGGCCGACATGCTTGAGGAAGCTCTTCCACTGCTTGTCGTTATAGACCATGGCGCAGATATAGCCGTCGGACGTCTGATACGGCCGGCGGTCCGGCGACAGATGCCGGCCATAGCCGCCTTTGTCGAGCGGCGGGTCGAAAGTGAGGCCGCCCATGTGATCGCCCATCATGAAGCCCGCCATGGTCTCGAACATCGGAATATCGACGCGCTGGCCCTCGCCGGTCTTGTCACGATGGATGACGCTGGCCAGGATGGCGCCGAGCGCATTGAGACCGACGATGCGATCGACCAGCGCGTTCGGCACATAGCGCGGCACGCCGTCGGGGCTGATCCGTGCATTCAAGGCCGCCAGCGCGGTGGCGCCCTGGATCAGATCGTCATAAGCGGGCTTGGCGGCATAGGGGCCGGCCTGGCTGAAGCCGAACACGCCGGCATAGATCAGGCGCGGATTGATCTTCGAGACGACGTCATAGCCGAGATTGAGCCGGACCATCGCGGCCGGGCGGACATTGTAAACCAGCACATCGGCACTCGCGACCAGCTTCAGCAGCGCCTCGCGGCCCTCTTCCTTCTTGAGGTCGATGCAGACGCAGCGCTTGTTGCGGTTGGTGTTGAGAAAAATCGGTCCCATGCCGGGATTGCGCATCGGCCCGATCGCGCGGACCACGTCGCCATCGGGGGACTCCACCTTGATGACATCGGCGCCGTAGTCGCCCAGCGTCTGGGTGCAGTATGGCCCCATCATCACCGAGGTCATATCGATGATCCTGATCCCGTGCAGTGGTCCCGCCAAAATCGTTTGCTCCCGAAAGCGTGTGATCAGGCGCCAGTAGCGCCCTGTTGGCTTCGTCTTAGCGGGAGCGGCTTTGCGGACGCAAGGGCGCCAGACGCGGGGCCGTATGCGCGGGAAGCCGGCACGCGTCAAAGTGGCAGCGTGCGCGGCCGGTAGAATGGGTAGAGCGTCGTCACGAAACCCATCGCCTTCATGCCGCGGATTGACGGGTTTCGCTGCGGCGCGGTGCGCCCGCGCACTCCCCATCCTACGACCGGTGCTTCATCATCTCCCGCAACTCGGTCTTGAGCACCTTGCCGTAATTGTTCTTCGGCAGCGCGTCGAGATAGACGTAGCGCTTCGGGCGCTTGAAGCGGGCGATATTGGCGAGGCAATGGGCGTCCAGCGCAGCATCGTCGGCCGATGCGCCCGGCTCCAGCACCACACAGGCCACCACCACCTCGCCCCAGTCCGGCTCGGGCACGCCGATGGCCGAGACTTCCCGCACGGCGGGATGCGTCAGCAGCGCCTCCTCGACTTCGCGCGGATAGATATTGGTACCGCCGGAAATGATGACGTCCTTGGAGCGGTCGGACAAAGTGAGGAAGCCGTCTTCGTCGAGCCGCCCGACATCACCGGTCCGTAGCCAGCCGTCCTTCAGCGTCTCGCTGTTGGCCTTGTCGTTGTTCCAGTAGCCGAGCATCACAGCCGGCCCCTTGGCCTCGACCTCCCCGGTCTCGCCTGCCGGCAACGGCTTGCCGTCGGCATCCGTGATGCGCACTTCCATCACGCTCTGTGCCGGTCCGACGGAGGCCAGCCGATCCAGGTAGCGGGGATGATCCACATCCGCGTGAAATCCGCGCGGCAGTGAGGTGATCGTCATGGGCGATTCACCCTGGCCATAGATCTGCACGAAGCGCTGGCCCATGGTGGCGATGGCGTCGCGGATATCGGCCAGATACATCGGGCCGCCGCCATAGACGATGGTGCGCAGCCCGTCGCCGGTCTCGCCGCGCTTTTTCGCCGCATCGACCAGACGGCGCACCATAGTGGGTGCAGCGAACATCGCGACATCGCCGAGTTGCTTGCCGAGATCGAGCACTTCGTCCGGCTCAAAGCCCTGGCTCTCCGGCACGACGTGGCGCGCGGCCATGCGGATGTGGATGAAATTGTAGAGGCCGGCGCCGTGCGAGATCGGCGCGGCATAGAGGATGGCATCGCGCTGATGCACCTGATCGACATCGGCGAGATAGCACATCGACATGGCGACCAGATTGCCGTGGCTGAGCATCACGCCTTTCGGCCGCCCGGTGGTGCCGGATGTGTAGAACAGCCAGGCGAGATCATTGTCTTCGCGCGACAGCGGCACCTGTGACGTCGGTTCGCCGTGCTGCAATTCGTGAAACGTCTCGCTGTCGATCGACAGCATCTGCATGCAGGTCGGCAGGTCTTCCTCAACCTGAACAAGCGCACCACGGCTGTCGTCGTCGACACAGGCCAGCCTCGCGCCGGCATTGTCGCAGATCCATGCCGCCTCGCGGCCATGCAGCTTGGCATTGATGGGGATCACGACGGCGCCGATCCACCACACCGCATAGAGGCATTCGAGATATTGCGTGCAGTTCGACGCGAACAGCGCGACGCGGTCGCCGGGCTGAATGCCGTAGTCCCGCACGAGGCCCGCGCCGATAGCCGCGGCACGGCGCGCGAATGTGGCGTAGTCGGCCTGGACCGTGGTGCCCGTCAGCAGCGCCGGCGCCTGCGGATGCAGACGCGCCGACGATGCCAGCCATTGTGCGACATTCATGGCGTCGCCCGCGCGTTACTTCGCCGGCTCGAGGATCGAGACGTAGTTCGCCACCGCGGCGCCGCCCATATTGAAGATGCCGGCGAGTTTTGCGTTCTTGATCTGCATGCCCTCCGGCGCCTGATCCAGCAATTGCATCGCGCTCAGCACATGCATGGAGACGCCGGTGGCACCGATCGGATGGCCCTTCGCCTTGAGGCCGCCGGACGGATTGACCGGCAGCTTGCCGTCCTTCTGGGTCCAGCCTTCCTTGATAGCGCGCGCACCCTGCCCGCGCGGTGTCAGGCCCATGGCTTCGTATTCGATCAGTTCGGCGACGGTGAAGCAGTCATGGGTTTCGACGAAAGAAAGGTCGCCGATCTCGACGCCCGCAGTCTTCAGCGCCTTTTGCCACGCCACGGTGCAGCCCTCGAATTGAAGGATGTCGCGCTTCGACATCGGCAGGAAATCCTGCGCATGGCCGGTGGCCTTGATGTTGACTGCCTTGCCCATGGTCTTGGCGGTTTCGGAATCCGTCAGCACCAATGCCGCGGCGCCGTCCGACACCAGCGAACAGTCGGTGCGCTTCAAGGGGCCGGCGACGAACGGGTTCTTGTCGCTTTCGGAACGGCAGAATTCGAAGCCGACATCCTTGCGCATCTGCGCATAGGGATTGTGGACGCCGTTGGCGTGGTTCTTGGCGGCAATCATGGCCAGCGCGTCGGACTGGTCGCCATATTTCTGGAAGTATTTTTGCGCGATGCCACCGAAGACGCCGGCGAAGCCCGCGGGCGTCTCGCCGTCTTCCGGCAGGTAAGACGCACGCAGCAGGTTCTTGCCGATCTCCGGCCCTGGCGTGCGGGTCATCTGTTCGACACCGACGACGAGGACGATCTTGGCAGCGCCGGCGGCAATCGACTTGATGCCCTGATGCACGGCGGCAGAACCGGTGGCACAGGCATTCTCGACGCGGGTTGCGGGCTTGAAGCGCAATGCCGGATCGGCCTGCAGCACCAGCGAGGCCGTGAAGTCCTGCGGCGAGAAGCCCGCGTTGAAATGGCCGAGCACGATTTCATCGACATCGGCCGCGGAAATGCCGGCATCCGCCATGGCCTCGGTCGCGACCCGGACCACCATGCTCTCGACGGTCTCGGCGTCGAATTTTCCGAAGGGCATGTGGGCCCATCCAACGATGCTGGCAGTCATGGTCGTCTCCCTGATCGATTTCAAATATTGCGCCCGTTATAGCCCGGCTTCAGAGCGCTTGCAGGGTTTTCATGGTGCGCGCGCACATGGCCGTTATGCCCGCCCAATCGCCGGAACGTATCATTGACGACGGACAGATCCAGGACCCGCCGACCGCCAGAACCATCGGCTCGCCGAGCCAGCTCGCCGCATTGGCCTCGCCGATCCCGCCCGTGGGGCAGAATTTCACGTCGGGAAACGGCCCTGCCCAGGCGCGCAACATCGCCATGCCGCCGGCCTGTTCCGCCGGAAAGAACTTGAGCGTGTCGAAGCCACGTTCGCGCGCCTGCATCAGTTCCGACGCGGTGGCGACGCCGGGCAGCAACGGCAGATCGCTTGACGCTGCGACATCCAGCAATTCACGCGTCGCGCCGGGACTGACCGTGAAGCGCGCGCCAATGGCATAGGCCGTCTGGAAATCCCCCGGTGATAACACGGTCCCGATCCCGACAATGGCCTCAGGCACTTCGGCGATGACGGCCTTCGCCGCCTCCACTGCGGCCTCGGTGCGCAAGGTGATTTCCAGCGTGCGGATACCGCCGGCGACTAACGCCCGCGCCAGCGGTACGGCGTCTGAGACACGTTCGATCGTGAGCACGGGAACGACGAACGCTGCCTTCAGCAGCTTTCGCAGGTGATCCTGACGCTGACCGATATCAAGAGGCTTGTTCATGCGAATGGTCCTCTCATGAGGGTGTATCCAACGCGATCATATCGGGCATGGCGTCGCGCGGGATGATCGCGCCGGGATGGCAGACGACAGTGCCAGCGAGATGGTGGCCAGCCCTTGCGGCAGCGACAGGCTGAGCGCCGCTCAGACGTGCATACAGATAGGCAGCGGCAAAACTGTCGCCGGCCGCCGTGGTATCAACCACCGCGCCACTGACCGGCTCTGCCTCGACGCGCTGCCGCTGGCCGTAATGCCGTATGATGCTCGCGGGGATATCGCGCTTGAGCACCACTTCCTCCGCTTCAATGCGCGACAGCAGTTTGTCCTCGGCATCGCCAGGATAGAGTGGCAACAAGTCCTCGACCGAGGCCAGCACGATATCAGACGCCGCAAAGGCCTTCTGGAACGCGTTGCGTGCGAGATCGAGATCGGGCCAGCCGCGGGCGCGGAAATTGGTATCGAAGGCGACACGGACGCCTGCCCCGCGCGCATGTTGAAGTGCCGCAATCAGGCGGTCGCGGCCGGCGATGTCGAACAGCGACAGCGTGATGGCCGAGAGATAGATCAGGTCATACTCGGCAAGCGACGCCAGCAGCGCGTCGGTTTCCGGCAGGCTCATCAGGCCACGCACCGCCGAAGCATCGCGCCAGTGATAGAAGCGGCGCTCGCCTGCCCTATTGGTCTCGATCATGTAGAGGCCGGGCAACTTGCCCTTGAGCCGAACCACCTGCTCTGTACCAACGCCTTCGGACTGCCAGCCGGCAATCATCTCGTCGCTAAGCGGATCGTCGCCCAGCGCGGTAACGTAGTCGACGCTGGCACCGAGCCGTGCCAGATAGACCGCAGTGTTCAGCGTGTCACCGCCAAAGGACCGCGTCAGGTGCCCATCCGGCATCTGACGCAGCTCGATCATGCATTCGCCGATGCTGGCGATCCGCATCATGCGCCTCAGGCGACGAACTTGCCGCCGAGTTCATCCTCGATATGGATGCGGATGATGTCGTCGAAGGTCTTCTCGGCGGTGGTGAAGCCGAGCTTCAGCGCGCGCGCGGTGTCGAAATCGCGCGGCCAGCCGGACACGATGCCGGTGATCACAGGGTCGGTCTCGCGCTTGATGCGGGCGACGACGCCCTTGCCCGCGACGCGCTCGAGCGCCGCGATCTGCTCACCGACGGTGACCGACATGCCGGGCATGCTGAGGTTGCGCCGCGGGCCCATCGCCTGAAGATCCATCGTGCCAGCATGGATGAGGAAGCCGACCGCCGAGCGCGGCGATGCGTGCCAGTGCCGGACATCCTCGGACACCGGCAGGATGGCTTCCTTGCCGGCCAGCGGCTCGCGGATGATGTTGGAGAAGAAACCGGAAGCGGCCTTGTTCGGTGCACCCGGCCGGACGCAGATGGTCGGCAGGCGGATACCAATGCCATCCAGGAAACCCTTGCGGGTGTAGTCGGCGATCAGCATTTCGCAGATCGACTTCTGGGTGCCATAGGAGGTCAGCGGCGTGTGAATGAATTCGTCGCCGATCTTGTCGGGGAATGGTGCGCCGAACACCGCGATGGACGAGGTGAAGACCAGCCGCGGTTTGTAGCCGCCGCCGATAGCGCGGATCGCGTCGATCAGGTAGCGGGTGCCATCGAGATTGATGCGATAGCCCTTGTCGAAATCGGCCTCCGCCTCCCCTGAAACGATGGCGGCGAGGTGGAAGATCACCTCCGGTTTGTGGGCGACCAGCGGCGCAGCCGTCTTTGGATCGGCGAAATCCGACGTCACCAGTTCGATCGGGATCGACGCGCCCGCTGGCTTTGCCGGCGCCACCACATCCTGCAGGGTCATGCGGGTGATGTCGCGATTGCCGAGACGGCCGTCGCGAACCAGTTTCTCTGTGAGCTTGCGGCCGACCATGCCGGCGGCGCCGAGGATGAGAATGTGCAAGGGAAAACTCCTTCTTGTTGTTCTTGGATTCGAATCTGGCCCTCATGGTGAAGAGGCGCCACTTTGGCGCCGTCTCGAACCATGAATGAGGCGGTCGAAGACGACCGCTCTTCAGGATGAGAGCGGTACATTGGGTAAGCCGCCTACTCCTTCACCGCTCCCGTCATCGCCGACACATAGTGCTCGACGAAGAACGCATACAGGATCACCAGCGGCAGCGAGCCAACCAGCGCGCCGGCCATCAGCGAGCCCCATTTGTAGATGTCGCCATCAACGAATTCGTTGACGATGGCCACCGGCACGGTCTTGTTCTGGGTCGATTGCAGGAAGGTCAGCGCATAGATGAACTCGTTCCAGCATAGCGTGAACGAGAAGATGAAGGCCGAGATCAACCCGGGCACCGCCAGCGGAATGATGATCTTGACCAGGATCTGCCAGCGCGAGGCGCCGTCGATCAGGGCGCATTCCTCGAGCTCGAACGGAATGGTCTTGAAATAGCCCATCAACAGCCAGGTCGAGAACGGGATCAGCAGCGTTGGATAGACCAGGATCAGCGACAGCGGGGAGTCGAACAGGCCGTAAGCCTGGATGACGGTCGCCAGCGGAATGAACAGGATCGACGGCGGCACGAGATAGGCCATGAAGATCAGCGCGCCGACCGTCTGCGCCCCGCGAAACCGCAGCCGCACGATGGCATAGGCCGCGAGCACGCTGGCGATGATCGACAGCAGCGTCGATGCCGCCGCCACATACATCGTGTTCCAGAGCCACTGTGGATAGTTGGTTTCGAACAGCAGCTTGTAGATGTGCTTGAAGGTCGGCTTGATCACCCAGAACGGATTGAACCGCTCCATGTCAATCAGCTGTTCATCAGGTTTTATCGAGGTGAGCGCCATCCAGTAGAACGGAAACAGCAGGATCACCACGATGATGAACAGCGGAATATAGAGCGTGACGACGCGCCTCGGCAGCGACTCCAGATAGGCCATACCCTCGCTGTGATCGTCCTTCTCGACGGTCGGGGCGACGGCAGTACGGTGATCTACAGCGTGGTCAGTCATTGTCAGTGCCTTGCTGCCACTTGCGGCGTTGCATGCCGAACCAGGAAATGGCGATGGCTGCCAGGAGGAACGGGATCATGGCGGTCGCGATGGCGGCGCCCTCGCCGAGCCGACCCGACAGAATGCCGCGCTGATAGCTCAGCGTCGCCATCAGATGCGTTGCATTGACGGGACCGCCGCGGGTCAGCGCCCAGATCAGCTGGAAGTCGGTAAAGGTGAACAGCACCGAGAAGGTCATGACGACCGCGATAATCGGCGTCAGCAGCGGATAGGTAATGAAACGGAAGCGCTGCCACGACGTCGCGCCGTCCAACGTCGCCGCCTCATAGAGCGACGGAGACACGGTCTGCAGGCCGGCCAGCAGCGTGATCGCCACGAACGGCACGCCGCGCCAGATATTGGCGAAGATCACACTGGCGCGCGCCCAGTTGCTGTCACCCAGGAAATTAATGTTGTGGTCGATCAACCCCATTTTGATCAACGACCATGAAATGATCGAGAACTGCGAGTCGTAGATCCACCAGAACGCGATGGCCGACAGTACCGTGGGCACGATGAACGGGATCAGCACGGCGGCGCGGATCAGCGCCTTGAACGGCATATGCCGGTTCAAGAGCAGCGCCAGGTAGAGGCCGACGGCGAATTTGATGGCCGAGGCGACGATCGTATAGAGCAGCGTATTGAATACCGAGAGCCAGAAGATGGAATCGTCGCGCAACCACTCATAGTTCTCGAGACCGACGAAGACGCCCCCGCGACCGATGCGGTCGTCTGTGAAGCTCATCCAGACGCCGAGAAACAACGGATAGGCGAGAAACAGGATCAGGAACGCCGCTGCCGGCAACATGAACCACATGGCGAGCCAGTTGCGGTTGACCCGTAGTCGGTCCCAGGCCGAGGATCTGGGGATCACTTTCCCTGCCCCCGGCATCGATGTCTGGATCGTGGTCATTGCAAGATAGCTCCAGTCGGATGTCGGCTTCGGTCTGATGTCGTGCAGTCAGTCATGCGTCACTATCCGGTTACGGCAGGATCGCTTCGCCCTCGATCTCGACACATGCGTGCGGATCGATCAGGGCGGAGACCTGAACCAGCGTCATCGCTGGAAAATGCTTGCCGAGCGTGGCGCCCCAGGCCTCGCCGACGGCGGCGCCGGATGCCTTGAATGCATTGATGTCCGTGACATAGGCACGCAGCATCACGATCTGCCCGGGCTCACCGCCCGCCGCCTTCAGCACGGTGACGAGGTTCTCCATTGCATAGCGCCACTGCGTCCCGAAGTCGGATTCCGCGGCGACCTCGCCCTGCCCGTTCCGCTTGCCGAGCTGACCTGAGATGCGGATGCTCCGCGTACCGCCGGCCACCACCGCATGCGCGAAACCGCGCGGCCGTGCCCAGCCCTCGGGGAGAACAGTCTTGTAGTCGATCTCTGGCATTCCCATTCCCATTGTTCAGGCAGCCTTTTGCGACACGAAAGTCACGGCTGCTCCGGAGAGATGCCGGCGCGGGTCGCTCCGCGCCGGCAGGTCGTCATCAGGCGCGGAAGATGCGCTTCGCCGCGCGCTCGGCTGACGACATCGCGGTCTTCACGTCCTCGCGGCCCGTGCAGTAATTGGCGTACATGTCAACGACCACGAAGTCGGCGATCGCCGCCGCCGCATTCTCGCTCATCTGCGCCTCGCCGGCTGGCGTCGATGCCGAGGTGGCAACGTCGCGATACGGCGTGTTCTTCGGATCCGCGGTCCAGATCGGGTTCTTTTCATAGGCATTCAGGAACGGCGACAGATAGCCCTGGGCAGATTCGACCCACGGATTGAACTGCTCCGGCTCCATCATGAAGGCAGTGAACGCCTTGCAGGCCTGCGGGAACTTGGTGAAGGAAAAGATCAGGATCGGGAAACCGAGATGCAGCTCGCGCCGCTTGCCGTCCATCCCCTTCGGCAAATGGGCGTGGTTCATATCCTCGGCGATTGCCGGCGCTTCCTTCTTCGCCGTCACATAGACCGAGATGCCGTTGACAGTGAGGTGCAACTGGCCGGCAAGAAACGCCTTGTTGTTGGAGGAGTCGTTCCAGGACGCGGTGCCGGGAATGAAGTTGTCATACAGCGACTTGACGTATTCCAGCGACTTGGCGGTCTCCGGCGAATTGACAACGACCTTGTTGTCTTTGTCGATCAGCTTGCCACCATGAGCCCACAGTGCCCAATGAAGCCAGCCATTCGCATCGCCCGACGCATGACCAAGCGCCATACCGGCTGGCGTGCCGTTCTTGTTCATGCCCTTCACGAGATCCTGGAAGCCGGCCAGATCCTCGGGGAACGTCTTGTGGCCGGCCTTTTCGGCCGCAGCAACGCGGTAGTTCACGAGACCGCCGGTGGCAGCGACGGGAACGCCGATCCACTTGCCGTTGAACTTGCCATACTGCTCGCCGGAATTGGCCCAGCCACCGTTCTTCTTGCCGAGATAGTCGGCAACGTCGGAGACGTCCATGCACTTGGTCGGGAACAGGAACGGCAGCGAGTACAATCCCCAGACCATGTCGAGGCCCTGCCCGGTATTCGCGGCAACCGAAGCCTTGGGCTGAATGTCGTCATAGGATTCGTTGGAGACGGTGATGGTGACGCCGGTCGCCTTCTGGAAGGCGTCGACGATCTTCATGAAGGCCACGTCTTCGGCTTCGACGAAGCGTTTCCAGCGCAGCAGATTGATCTTGGCGCCAGCTTCCGGCTTCCACTGTGAGGTCTGCGCCCAGGCTTTGGCGTAGCCCAGCAGCTGATCCGCGGACATGGTCGCCGCGGCAGCCAGCGTGATCGCCCCGCCCTTGAGCAGAGATCGGCGATCCGGTGTAAATCCAGTCATCTTTCGTCTTCTCCCTGTGATATTGGTTCGTTGATCGACCAATGTTTTGAAATTGATGGGTGCAAGGCGCGTCAGTTGACGCGCTTGCCGGTCTCCTTGTCGAACAGATGCGCCGAATTCGCGCGCGGCCTGAGATGAATCCTGTCACCCGGCGCTACCGGACGACGATCACGGAAGATCGCGATGATATCCTGGGTGCCGATGCGTGCGACGACCTGAGTCTCCGACCCCATCGGCTCGACCACCACGACCTCGGCCTCGATCCCGTCATCAGCAAATTCGAGATGCTCGGGCCGAATGCCGTAGGTCACCGACTTGTCGTTCGCCGTTGCGGGCGCCGCCGTGATCGGCAGCTTCGCGCCGTTGGCGGTCTCGACCCATGGCTGGCCACCATTCACCTTCAGCGTGCCTTCGAGAAAATTCATCGCAGGCGATCCGATGAAGCCTGCAACGAACTTGTTTTCGGGGTGATCGTAGAGTTCCAATGGCGCGCCCATCTGCTCGACGATGCCATCCTGCATCACCACGATCTTGTCGGCCATGGTCATGGCCTCGATCTGGTCATGCGTTACATAAACCGTCGTCGTCTTCAGGCGCTGATGGAGTTCCTTGATCTCGGCACGCATGGCGACGCGCAGCTTGGCATCGAGATTCGACAGCGGCTCATCGAACAGGAAGACCTGCGGATCGCGCACGATGGCGCGGCCCATGGCGACGCGCTGGCGCTGACCACCCGACAACTGCCGAGGAAAGCGATCGAGCAAGCGCCTCAAATCGAGAATATCGGCGGCGCGATTGACCTTCTGATCGATCTCGCTCTTGTCGGCACCGCGCAGCTTGAGCGAAAAGCCCATATTCTGGGCAACCGTCATATGCGGATAAAGCGCATAGTTCTGGAACACCATGGCGATGTCGCGCTCTTTCGGCTGGACATCATTGACCACGCGGTCGCCGATCGAAATCGTGCCGGAGGTGATTTTCTCCAGTCCCGCAAGCATTCTCAGCAATGTGGACTTTCCGCAGCCGGATGGCCCGACAAGCACGACGAATTGCCCATCCTCGATGGGGACAGATACGCCGTGAAGAACCTCAAAACCGCCAAAAGACTTACGAACGTCGTGAATCTGCACGGACGCCATACATTTCCCTCCCAAATGTCTCATTTTTAGAGACTGCGTCCTCCGATTGCCGGGGCCGCATGTTCTTACTTGTCTGACATCCTACCAGATTTCCGGCGACATGTCGTTGGATCATAGTCGTAGAAAAATGTTGCCGATGCAAACGTTGCGAAGCATCCGGCGGCGTGCAAACATTCGTGACCAATCAAAAGAGACGACGCACCATTCAAAAAGTGTGCGCTGCGGGAGAAATGATGACCAAGCCGAATTCGGGGACCACCAAGCGCAAACTTCGTTCGAGCGAATGGTTCAACGATCCCCACAATCCCGGAATGACCGCACTCTATCTTGAGCGCTATCTGAACTACGGCCTGACGCGTCACGAATTGCAGTCCGGGAAGCCGATCATCGGCATTGCGCAGACCGGCAACGACCTGTCGCCCTGCAACCGCCATCATCTCGAACTCGCCAAGCGCGTGCGCGAAGGCATTACCGCCGCCGGCGGTCTGGTAATGGAGTTTCCGGTCCATCCAATACAGGAGACCGGCAAGCGGCCGACTGCGGCGCTTGATCGCAACCTCGCTTATCTCGGCCTTGTGGAAATCCTGTTCGGCTATCCGCTCGACGGGGTCGTGTTGACAACCGGCTGTGACAAAACCACGCCGGCCTGTTTGATGGCGGCGGCGACAGTCAATCTCCCCGCGATCGTGTTGTCCGGCGGACCGATGCTGAACGGCTGGCACGAAGGCCAGCGCACGGGCTCCGGCACCGTGGTCTGGAAATCACGCGAGCGGCTGGCCGCGGGCGAGATCGACTACGAGGAATTCATGACGCTGGTCGCGTCATCCGCTCCATCGGTCGGGCATTGCAACACCATGGGCACCGCGTCGACGATGAATTCGCTGGCTGAAGCGCTCGGCATGTCCCTGCCCGGCTGCGCGGCAATTCCGGCGCCCTATCGCGAGCGCGGCCAGATTGCCTATGAGACAGGCAGCCGCATCGTCGACATGGTGTGGGAGGACCTCAAGCCGTCGGACATCCTGACACGCAAGGCCTTCGAGAACTGCATCGTGGTCAATTCCGCCATTGGCGGCTCGACCAACGCGCCGATCCATATCAACGCGCTGGCGCGCCATATCGGCGTCGAGCTCGACATCGACGACTGGCAGAAATTCGGCCACGACGTCCCGCTGCTGGTTAACATGCAGCCGGCCGGCTTCTACCTCGGCGAGGAATATCACCGCGCCGGCGGTGTCCCCTCCGTGGTGCGCGAGCTGATGAAGCACAAGCGCATCCACGAGGATGTAATGACCGTGAACGGCAAGACCATGGGCGAGAACTGCGCCAGGTCGCCAGTGCCGGACAATGATGTGATCTGGTCCTACGACAAGCCGCTGGTGAAGGATGCCGGCTTCCTCGTGCTACGCGGCAACCTGTTTGACTCAGCGATCATGAAGACCTCGGTAATCTCCAAGGAATTCCGCGATCGCTATCTGATCAATCCGAACGATCCAAATGCGTTCGAAGGCCGTGCCATCGTGTTTGAGGGGCCGGAGGACTATCACCATCGCATCGACGACGCGTCACTCGATATCGACGAACACTGCATCCTGTTCGTGCGCGGCACCGGTCCGATCGGCTATCCCGGCGGCGCCGAAGTGGTGAACATGCAGCCACCGGCGGCACTCATCAAGCGCGGGATCCACTCACTTCCTTGCATCGGCGATGGGCGCCAATCCGGCACGTCAGGCTCGCCCTCGATTCTCAACGCGACGCCTGAAGCTGCAGCCAATGGCGGCCTTGCAATCCTGAAAACGGGTGACAAGGTCCGCATCGACCTCAACAAGGGCTCGGCGAACATCCTGATCTCCGACGAGGAACTGAAGCGACGTCGCGCCGAACTGATGGCCAATGGCGGATTCAAGTATCCGGCCAACCAGACGCCATGGCAGGAGCTTTACCGCAACACCGTCGGTCAACAGGCCACCGGCGCCTGCCTCGAACTGGCCACGCGCTATCACGATATCGCCGGCAAGGTCGGAACGGCGCGCCATAATCACTAGCGCTTCCTTCACCTCTCCCCGCTTGCGGGGAGAGGTCGGATTGCGAGCGTAGCGAGTAATCCGGGTGAGGGGGAGCCCGCTGCGAAGCTCTGCCAAAGCCCCTCACCCCACCCTCTCCCCGCAAGAGCGGGGCGAGGGAGTGCACTGCCGGCGCAAAACACTGGCAGGCAAGAAAATCACAAATAGAATTCAGGGAGAACTCTCATGACTGATCGCCTGAAAGGCAAACGCGCCTTCGTCACCGCCGGTGCCGTCGGCATCGGCCGCGCCTGCGCGCTGGCCTTTGCACGCGAAGGTGCGACGGTGTTCGCCACCGATATCGACGACAAGGGCGTCGCCCTGCTCACCAAGGATGGCGTGGCGGAAACCGCGCGGCTCGACGTGCGCGACACCGCCGCCGTCGAAGCGATGGCGAAGAAGGTCGGCACTGTCGATATCCTGCTCAATGCCGCCGGCTTCGTGCATCACGGCACTGTGCTGGAATGTTCCGACAGCGACTGGGACTTCTCGTTCGACCTCAACGTCAAATCCATGCACCGGACCATCAAGGCATTTCTGCCGGGCATGCTCGAGAATGGCCATGGCGCGATCGTCAACATCTCCTCCGCTGCAGGCGTCTTCAAGGCCGCCCCCAACCGCTATGTCTATGGCGCCACGAAAGCAGCCGTTGCCGCCCTCACCCGCGCGGTCGCGGCTGACTTCATCACCAAGGGCATTCGCTGCAACGCCATCTGCCCCGGCACCATTGAGACACCATCGATGCTCGACCGCGCCGCGGCCGCAGGCCCGAATGGCCGCGAGCTGTTCGTGAGCCGGCAACCGATGGGCCGTCTCGGCACCGCCGAGGAAATCGCCTCCCTCGCCGTCTATCTCGCCAGCGACGAAAGCGCCTTCACCACCGGCGTGGCGCACATCATCGACGGCGGCTGGACGCTTTAACCGAGGACACCGCATCATGAACAAGATCGATCTGAACGGCCGCTGCGCCGTGGTCACGGGCGGCGCCCAGGGCTTTGGCCGCGCGATCACCGAACGTTTCGTCGCTTCCGGCGCCAAGGTGGCGATCTGGGATCAGGACATTGACCTGGCCGTAAAAACGGCGAGCGAGATCGGCGACGAAGTGATTGCCCTCAAAGTCGACGTCACCGACGTGGCTTCAATTGATGAAGCGCGCGATGCGACGCTTCAGGAGTTCGGCAAGATCGATATCCTGGTCAACAATGCCGGCATCACCGGATTCAACAAGCCGGTGTGGGAGATCGATTACGACGACTGGCGCAAGGTGATGCGCATCAATCTCGACGGCCCGTTCCTGTGCTGCAAGGCCGTCGTCCCGGTGATGCTGAAGCAAAATTACGGCCGCATCGTCAACATCGCGTCCATCGCCGGCAAGGAAGGCAATCCGAACGCCTCGCACTATTCGGCATCGAAGGCCGGTCTGATCGCGCTGACCAAGTCGCTCGGCAAGGAACTGGCCGGCCACGAGATCAACGTCAACGCCATCACGCCTGCTGCCGCGAAGACCGCGATCTTCGACCAGATGACGGAGCAGCACATCAACTTCATGCTGTCGAAGATTCCGAAAGGACGTTTCGTGCTGGTGCAGGAACTGGCCGCGATGGCCGCCTGGCTGGCCTCGGAAGACTGCGCCTTCTCGACCGGCGCGGTGTTCGACATTTCGGGCGGACGGGCGACGTATTAACCGAGAGATTTTGGGCATCGCCGGCAGGTGCTTTGGAGCAAATGCCGGCGGGCGGCCGGTAGATGAATTAGGTCTTCTTTTCCGTGAAACGGATGTCGACAACGTAACTCAATGTTTCATCGGCCAGCTCCGGCGGAGGTGGCGGCATGTTCTTAGCGCGATGCAGGATTGAAACTGCAGCCTCATCGTAGGCTGAATCGCCAGATCCTTCGACCACATTGGCGGACATCACCTTGCCCATCCGATCTAGTCTGAAGCCGATTTTCACCGTCAAGTTCTTGAACTTCTTGACATCAGGATAGCGTTTGTTTCTCTCCAGATAGGCGCTGAGTTGCCGCTCCCATTTTGCTGACAAGCGCTTCTTGTCGACGCCGATACCGGCCTGCTGGGCCTGCGCTTTCTCCCCGGTCTTGGAGTCATCGAGTTTCTGCTGTGCGGCGGCTTCCGACGCGACGGATTCCTGCGACGCCTGCTGCTGTTTTTGCGCCTTTTCGGGTGTCTCTTCTTCCGGCTTGGTCGCCTTGCTCTCGGTCACGACCTGATCGGGTTCTTCGCTCTCATGCGGCGTCTCCCTGGGGAGATCGCTCTGCTTCTCGACAGCCTTCTGCTCCTGAACGGCCGGAGACGCTGTCGAGGCCTCCGAATCCGGGCCCTGCGGAAGATCGGTCGGCTCGACGTCGGGCGACACCACTTCCATCCCGACCTCGATGGCATTGGCGCCGAGGCCGTCGCCATCGTCTTCCTGCTGCATCTCGAACACAGCCGCAGCAATGCCGCCGACATGCAGCACCACCGCGACAAGCGCCGCGATCAGCCACAGTCGCCAAGACGACTTCCTATCGAGCTCGGACATAGCGCTTCCGTAACGTCAGGGCTTCGGCGCGTCAGGCACAGAGGTCGATGCCGGCGATGCCGCCGCGGCATCCGGAACACCTTCCAGCGCAACGAGCTTGGTCTTCTGATAGCCGCCGGCACGCAGCCGTTCCATCACATCGAAGAATTCGCCATAGGGCACACCGCGATCGACGCGCAGGAAGATCGGACGATCCTTGTTGCCGTCGCCCATCGCATCGAGCTGGCGCACGAGGTCGACGCGCTTGACCATGTTTTCGCCGATCGCCACAGCGAGATCCGGCTTGATGCTCACATAAGTCGGCTTGTCCGGCTTCTTCTGCGGCGTCGCCGTGGAGGATGGTAGATTGATCGGCAGGTCCACCGTCGACAGCGGCGCGGCCACCATGAAGATGATCAACAGAACCAGAATGACGTCGATGAAGGGGGTGACATTGATTTCGTGATTTTCAGCGAAATCATCATCGTCGTCGGAGCCTTCGGAAAGCGACATGCCCATGGTTATTCAGCCGCCGCGCGCGTGTGTGAACTCGAATGTGTGCGGTCGAGGTCCCGCGACAGCAGACGACCGGCGGCGCCCTGCGCACGGCCGACGATTTCCATGTAGGCTTTCGTCACGCGCGCGAAGTGATTGTAGATGATGACAGCCGGGATCGCCGCGACGAGGCCAATGGCGGTGGCCAGCAGTGCTTCGGCGATACCGGGCGCCACCACTGCAAGATTTGTGGTCTGCGACTTCGAGATGCCGATAAAGCTGTTCATGATGCCCCATACGGTGCCGAACAGTCCGACGAACGGCGACGTTGCACCGATGGTGGCGAGCACGCCCATACCGGTGCGCACCTTGCGGCCTTCAGCGCGGACGATTTCGCCGAAACTCGACGCGGCGCGCTCCTTGATGCCTTCATCGCTCGAAATGCCGGCGGACATCCGCCCTTCCCGCATCGCCGCCGCCAACAGGCGCGACAGGATCGTCCCGCGCTCGCCGAGCGCCATCTGCGCTTCGGACAGCGAGCGTGCTTCACCGATCTTGCGAAGCGCGGCCTTCAGGCGACGCATGGCCCAGGTCAGTTCCATCATCTTGAAGATGCCGACCGTCCAGGTCACGATCGATGCGAAAGCCAGACCCACCATCACCGCCTTGACGATGATGTCGGCGCCCATGAACATTTTCCAGGGCGATAAATCGTGCTCGCCGGTCGCCACAATCGGTCGCGCCGCGGCCTCGGCCACCGGGCTCGCAAGAGCGGTCGAGGCAGCCGGACTCGCCGCCGGGCTGCTCGGCTGGGCGACGACCGGGGCCTGCGTCGCAGCGGGAGCTGGCTGAACAACCACCGGCGCCGCTGGCTTTGCAGCTTGCTGCGCAATGATTGGCGACGCAAACGCGACCACTGCCAGCACAGCCAGCGACTTAAGAACGGTTCTAAACAAGCTTATACCTCGGCCCAGTAGCGAATGAGATTATGATAGATGCCCGTCAATTTGACCGTTTCTGGGTCGTCCCTTCCGAGACGTTCAACCAGGCTCTGAATCGCGCTGTCGAGATCGAAGATCATGCTGCGCGCGTGAGCATCTCGTATCATGCTCTGAAGCCAGAAAAAAGACGCTACGCGCATACCTGCCCTTAGAGGCGTTACAAGGTGCAGACTGGAAGCAGGATAAAGTACGAGATGACCGGCCGGCAGCTTCACCTCGTGCGAGCCGTAATTGTCTTCGATGACGAGCTCACCGCCATCATATTCGTCGGGTTCAGAGAGGAACAATGTGACTGACAGGTCGGTGCGGATACGCATTCCGGTGAGATGATCGCCGCGCACCGCATTATCGACATGCACGCCGAAGTGATGTCCATCCGACGAGACGTAACGATTGAACAACGGCGGAAAGATATGCAGCGGAATTGCCGCAGATAAAAACCGCGGATTCGACGTCAGTGCCGAGATGATGCGATTGCCGAGCGCGCGGGCAACCTCGCTGTCCGGCGGCAGTTGCTCATTTCGTTTGACCAGTGCGGATTGGGCACCAGCAGTGGAGCGACCGTCCTCCCAACCGGCCGCATCCATGATGCGGCGGAACTCCGCCACATCACTCTTGCTCAGAACGTCAGGGATGCAGGTCAGCATGACGACCGGCGATCATAGTGACCCCATGAGAGTAAACCAGACCGACCGTCCGGGCGCGATGAACGTGAATGGCGTATTGCTGCGATAGAACGCGTCATAATAGACCGTATCAAAGATGTTGTTGACCGATACTTTCGCCTTCAGGTGCTTGTCGAACCTGTACTCCGTGAAAGCATCGAACCGCCAGTGTGACGGCAACACATTGCCGTTAACGGCACCGAACGTCCCTCCGTAGATCTGCGAAGCGTAAGTTGCTTGTCCGCCAATCTCCCATGGCTCGGTGATCTGGTACTTGGTCAGCAAGTTGAAGGATTCGTGCGCGATGTTGGCGAGTTGCGCGCCGACCTGCGTCGGATCGATTGACTTCAGAACTTTGGATTCCATGAACACTGCACCGGCAAACATGCTCCAGCTCGGGGTGATCTTACCGCCCATACCGAGATCGACGCCGCGCACGCGATATTGCGCACCGGCGATGATGTCACTTCCGCTTGTTTCGCGAGCATTGCTCTTGACGGTCTCGAACAGCGCCGCCGTGACCAGCAGATGGCGATCGAACAGCTCCCATTTGGTGCCCACTTCCGACGACCGGTTTTCTTCGGGGGCCAAGGCCTGGAAGGTCGTATTGTTGACCACAAGTCCGCCATACGCCGTGCCAGTCGCATCGAGTTCAGCTCCGACCGGATTGGACGACGTAGCGAATGCGCCATAGAGGCTGCCATACGGCACCGGCTTCAGAACAGCGCCGAGGTTGTAGTTAACCATGCCGGTCTTCACGCCAGTACTTGAAGTCAGGTTAGAGCCGTTGATCTCATAGTCATCGTAGCGGATTCCGCCATTCAGGATCACGACGTCCTGAAAATTCGCTGTATGGATGGCGTAAGCCGCCTTGGTATCCACATTGATATTGGTCGGGTTGTTCGCGCGCTGGGGCGCATTGTTGAATGGGAACAGGTTGGGCGGATTGGCGATCGGCACGATGAGTTGCGTACCGCTCAAAATGCCGTTCAGCTCGGACGTCAAACCCGTATAATTATCGCGCATCACGCTTTCCTGCGAAATCTCCACGCCGGTCACCAACGTGTTCTTGATTCCGTAGGCGTCAAACTTGAACGTCGCATCGGTGACGTTGGCCACCACATCCGTAACCTGGTAGCGGCTCTGCGCGGAAAGCGTTGCCGTGGTTGCCGTGGCATTGCTGGGCAGCGTCCCGACGTAGTCGAGGATCGAGCGCTCCAGTCGGGTCTTATTGGTGAGTGTGATATCGGGCGTGATCTTCAATTCACCGATTACTGTACCAAAATCCTGCCGGGCCTTCTGAAAGTCGCGGTTGACGAAGCCGTAATAGGTTTCCCGCGGCACGTTGATGTCGGTCACGGGCGCACGCGCGGTGCGGTTATAGGGTACGCCAAAATCCGGCAGGCCGCTGAGATCGGTGTGGACGTAGTTGGCGGTAACCTTGAAGGCGTCTGTCGGCGTCCATTTCAAAGCACCGAATGCTCCCCAGCGATCGTCCGTCACGTAGTTCCGGCCAGCCACTTCGGCATCCTGATAGAGTCCGCCGGTGCGCAAACTGAGGGTGGGACTGACGACCTGGTTGACGTCGAAGGTAATGCGCTTGGTCTGGTCGGTGCCATAGGTCGTTTCGACCTTCTGGAAATTGCGGTCACCGGCCTGTTTGGTCACGATATTGATGGCGCCACCCGCCGTGCCGCGACCAGCAAAGGACGACGCCGGACCACGCAGAATCTCCACCTGCTCGGTGAAAAAATTTTCACGAATGCTGATGGCCGGATCGCGCACACCGTCGATGAAGATGTCGTTTCGTGCATCGAAGCCGCGGATAAAAAAGCGATCACCGAAAGCGTTACCGCCCTCGCCTGTACCGAGCGTGACACCGGCCGTGGTGCGCGCCACTTCCTTCAGGCTTGTCGCATTCTTGTCTTCGAGGATTTCCTTGGTCAGCACGGTGACCGTACGCGGCGTGTCGATCAGCTTTTCGGAGAATTTCGTTCCCGCAAGCCGGTCGCCTTTATAAGGCGCTGCAGCGTCGGCGTAAGGATTGGCGTCTGCCGCGAGGCCACCTGCATTCGGGTAAGGCACCGGCGCGACTTGCACTGGCTGGGTCCGACGCGCCGCGCGTCGTAGTGCGGTTCGCGCACGTATCTGATCGGGTGTCGGCCGCACCGCCGGACGCGGTCGCACGACCGGTGCATCGACCGTCACCGGCGGGAGTACCGATTGCTGGGCTTCCGCGCCGCCGAACGAGGCGACGGCGATCATCCCGGCAACTGCAGAGGTCTTGCGCGCGGAATGGTTGCTATCGGATCGTTCGTTGGTGGCCGTCGTGACACTCGAACGCAACGATACCGGAATCTTCGCTAACCCCATAAACTCTGCCCCTGCCGTCCCATGCGCAGCTCATTCTGCGCCAATTCGAGGCAGCGGTAGCTTGGCGCGAGCGGGAGCGTCAACACATTCGGGCGGAATCAAGACAGTCACACGCTTGAATACATCCAGATAAAAACGATTCTAAACTGATATTGAAATCGTTCTAATATTTGGCAAGCACGACGAAGCCAGCGCCATCCAACCTGCGGGAAAAGCGGCCCGTAGTGAACTCGTTCAATCCGAGCTCGGCGGCTTCATCAGCGAGAACATTTCATCGACGGTCTGAAGCGCCGCCTGCCTCACCCGATCCGTATTCTCCATTCCGGCGATGTTGATGCCACGCACGACGGCTTTGATCTCGTCCCGATAGTCGGTCAGGAAGCGCAGCGGATCTGGCGAGTCATTGGCGACCCTCGCGATCAATCCGGTGATCAAAATCTGACAGGCGATCATCCGCCCGTTCAACTCGTCCATATTGCACTCCCGGGATATGTTTGCAGCCGCAATGCCGGCTTGGTCGAGCCTATGGCGGATACAGCGCGCAGTTACAACACCAGGCGCGCCTCACTGCGTCGATGGATTGTCCAAGACGCCGCACAAAATGAGGCGCAATGTCCCACTGGAACGATGCGAGAAACCACGCGTAAATCATAGCGAACATGAAGATTTCGCAATGAAGCACGTGTTCAAGCGGTCGTGTGTTTACAGCATTTGAGTCGCCACCTAGCTGATCAAGAGCCACCCTGCGGGCGCGCATTGGATGCGCATGTGTGCTTCACTGGTCGCCAAGAGATTGATGGGATCACCATGATAACGCGTACCCGTTTTCGATGGACTGGCTTGATCCTTCTGGCGCTCCTAGCCGCCGGCGGAACCCTCGCCTGGCGCCACTACGAGGCTACCGGAGCGCAGCGGGCGAATGCTGACAAACCGCGTGGCCCCGCCCCCATCCCGGTAAAAATCGCATCCGTCGAGACAACCGATTTCCCTGTTTATCTCGGCGGTTTGGGCACTGTGCAAGGCTTCAACACCGTGGTGGTGCGGACTCGCGTCGATGGCCAGATCGACACGATCGCTTTCACCGAAGGACAGATCGTTCGGGAAGGTGACCTGCTCGCACAGATTGATCCGCGCCCGTTCCAGGCAGCGCTCGATCAGGCCAAGGCCAAGAAGGCGCAGGACGAAGCCAATCTCGCCAACGCCAATCTCGACCTGCAGCGCTACACCAAACTAGGCGAATTCGCGACACGGCAACAAACAGACACACAACGCTCCACCGTGCAGCAGTTGAGCGCGCAGATCGCCGCCGATGATGCGGCGATCTCGAACGCCCAGACCCAGCTCGACTACACCACGATCAAGGCGCCGCTCTCCGGTCGCGTCGGCTTTCGCCAGGTCGACAAGGGCAACATCGTCAATGCGGCGACCCAGACGGGCATCGTCACCATCGCGCAGATTGAACCGATTGCGGTGATCTTCACCGCGCCTGAACAGAACCTCGTCGACATCAACCGGTCGCTCGCGGCGAATCCGCTCAAGGTGATCGCGCTGACCACCGACGGAAAGCGCGTGCTGTCGGAAGGCACGCTGTCGGTGATCAATAATCAGGTCGACACCACCAGCGGCACGATCCGGCTGAAGGCGGTATTCGACAACAAGGACCATGTACTCTGGCCCGGCCTCTCGGTCTCGACGCGGCTGCTGGTGACCACGCTGAAGGATGCGACCGTCATTCCCGATGACGCGGTTCAGCACGGCACCGATGGGCTCTACGCCTTTGCGGTCGGCACCGACAACAAGGCCGAACTGAAGAAGATCAAGGTCGGCAATTCCACCGATGGCCGCACCGTGGTCGAGGATGGGCTGAACGCGGGAGAGCGTGTGATCGTCGCCGGGCAGTACAAGGTTCAGCCGGGCGCGCTGGTGGCGACGTCCATCGCAACCTCTGCGACCACTCCGACGAAGGGCCAGTAGCCATGAACGGAGGAATTTCAGCGCCGTTCATTCGCTATCCGATCGCAACATCGTTGTTAATGGCCGGCATCCTGTTCGTCGGCGTGGTCTCCTATCCGCTGCTTCCGGTCGCGCCGCTGCCGCAAGTCGACTTCCCGACCATCCAGGTGTCCGCCACCCTGCCCGGCGGCAGTCCGGAGACCATGGCTTCGTCGGTGGCGCAGCCGCTGGAGCGACAGCTCGCGCAGATCCCCGGCGTTGCGCAGATGACGTCGACGAGTTCGCTCGGGACGTCAGCGGTTACGATCCAGTTCGATCTCAACCGTTCGATCGATGGCGCCGCCAATGACGTGCAAGCCGCGATCAATGCCGCCAGCGGACAACTGCCGAAAGCACTTCCGAGCCCGCCCACCTATCGCAAGGTCAACCCGGCAGACTCGCCGATCATGCTGCTGTCGGCGACGTCGGATACACTCCCCATTACAACAGTCAGCGACAGTGTCGATGCGCAACTGGCGCAGCAGATCAGCCAGATCTCCGGTGTCGCCCAGGTTTCCATCGGCGGCCAGCAAAAGCCGGCGATCCGGATCCAGATCGATCCCGCCAAACTCGTGGCCAAGGGGCTGCAGCTCGAAGATGTCCGCAGCCAGATCGCGATCACCACGGTCGACAGCCCGAAAGGCAATATCGACGGCGCGACCCGCAGCTACACGATCTACGCCAACGACCAGTTGCCGGAATCGAAGGACTGGAACGACGTCATCATCGCCTATCGCAATGGCGGCCCACTTCGGATCAAGGATATCGGCACGGCGGTGACAGGCCCGGAAGACGCCAAACAGGCGGCCTGGGCCAACGGCAAGCGCGGCGTGTTTCTGGTAATCTTCAAGCAACCCGGCGCCAATGTCATCGACACCGTGGACAAGATCAAGGCTGAACTCCCGCGACTGGTGGCGGCAATTCCGCCGACCGTGAAGATCGAGCTGCTGAGCGATCGCACGCAAACCATTCGCGCAGCAGTAGCCGACGTACAGTTCACGTTGCTGCTGACCATTGCCCTTGTCGTGATGGTGATCTTCATCTTCCTGCGCAGCGTCTGGGCGACGATCATTCCCAGCGTCACCGTACCGCTGGCGCTGCTCGGCGCGTGTGCGCTGATGTGGGTCTTCGGCTATACGCTCGACAACCTGTCGCTGATGGCGCTGACCATCTCGGTTGGCTTCGTCGTCGACGACGCCATTGTGATGCTGGAAAATATCACGCGCTATATCGAGGAAGGCGAAGCACCGATGGCCGCCGCGCTGAAAGGCGCCGGCGAAATCGGTTTCACCATCGTCTCGATATCAATCTCGCTGGTCGCGGTGCTGATCCCGCTGCTGCTGATGGGTGGCATCATCGGCCGCTTGTTCCGCGAATTCGCGGTAACGCTGGCCATGGCCATCTTCGTCTCGCTGGTGGTGTCGCTGACGCTGACCCCGATGATGGCGTCGCGCTTCCTGCGCGAGCAGAAGCACGCCAAGCATGGCCGGCTCTATCAGCTCAGCGAAAATGCCTTCGACGCCATGTTGCGCGCCTATGAGCGCGGCCTCGACCTGGTGCTTCGCTGGCGACTGACGACGCTCATGGTGTTTTTCGCCACGCTCGGCCTGTCGGTCTATCTGTTCGTCATCATCCCCAAGGGTTTCTTCCCGCAGCAGGACACCGGCCTGATCACCGCAGCCTCCGAAGCGGCACAGGACATTTCCTTTGCGGACATGAAGGTGCATCAGGAAGAACTCGGCAAGATCGTGCAGGCCGATCCTGATGTCGCCACCGTCGCGATGGCGATCGGCGGCAGTGGTGGTGCGCTGAATACAGGACGCATGTTCATCACGCTGAAGCCGCGCGATGAACGCACCGCCAGCGCGCAGCAGATCATTGCACGGTTACGGCCGCAGCTGGAGAAGGTTCAGGGCGCACGCCTGTTCATGCAGGCTGCGCAGGACGTCCGGCTTGGTGGGCGCGCCACGCGCACCCAGTTCGAATATACGCTGCAGGACGCCAATCTGGCCGAACTGAACGAATGGGCGCCGAAGATTTTGGCCAAGATGCAGACGCTCCCCCAGCTACGCGACGTCGCCACCGACCAGCAAACCAAAGGCACGACGCTGACACTGACCATCGACCGCGACAACGCCTCGCGTTTCGGCATTCAGCCGCAACTGATCGACGACACGCTGTATGACGCATTCGGCCAGCGGCAGGTCGCGCAATATTTCACCCAGTTGAACAGCTACCACGTCATTCTCGAAATTCTGCCGGAGATGCAGGGCAAACTGGATTCGCTCGACAAGATCTACATCAAGTCGCCGACAACCGGTGACATGGTGCCGCTATCAGCCTTTGCCAAATGGACCACGGTGCCCGTGCGACCGCTGTCCATCAGCCATCAGGGCCAGTTCCCGGCGATCACCATCAGTTTCAACCTGGCACAGGGCGTTGCGCTCGGACAGGCGACCGACGCCGTGCAGAATGCCATGCAGGAGATGGGCGCACCTTCGACCTTGCGCGGCACCTTCCAGGGTACGGCGCAGGCGTTCCAGCAATCGCTATCGACGGTGCCACTGTTGATCCTTGCGGCACTGGTGGTGGTCTATCTGATCCTCGGCATTCTCTATGAGAGCTACATCCACCCGCTGACGATCCTCTCTACCCTGCCGTCGGCCGGCGTCGGCGCGCTGGCGATCCTGATGGCGTTCGGCTTCGACTTCAGCCTGATCGCGCTGATCGGCATCATCCTGCTGATCGGCATCGTCAAGAAGAACGGCATCATGCTGGTGGACTTCGCGATCAGCGCCGAACGCGACGAACATCTCGAGCCGGAAGAAGCGATCCGCAAGGCCGCCATCTTGCGTTTTCGCCCGATTATGATGACGACCATGGCGGCGCTGCTCGGCGGCGTGCCCTTGATGCTCGGCACCGGCACCGGCTCGGAAATCCGCCAGCCACTCGGCTACGCGATGGTCGGCGGCCTGATCGTCAGCCAGGCTCTGACGCTGTTCACGACGCCGGTGGTCTATGTCTATCTCGACAAGCTTTCGAACATCATGTCGGGCTGGGGACGATCGAAGCGCGCCGACGGTGCCCCTCCCGATAAGCAGGTGCTGGCGAAACAGGCCGCCGAATAGCAGACCGGCGCGCTATATGACCGCTTCGATCTTCGTTCCGACATAGACCGTGTTGGACACTTCTTCGTCGGCGTTCAGGTTGTCGAATGCGACAACATGCGCGGTCACCGCGCCGAACACGCTCTCCATCACCGCCGTGAAAGCAGCCTCCGGTGGATCGTTCGACCACAGCGCAAACACGCCGCCGGGTTTGAGATGCTCCGACAGACGCTGCAGCCCGGCCGGCGTGTAGAGCACAGCATGGCTCGGATGCAGCAGCTTGTCCGGCGCATGATCGATATCGACCAGCACCGCATCAAAGCGACGGCCGGCCGTATCGGGATCGAGATCGCCGTGCGTTGACGTCGCCATCTTGAAGAAATCACCATGAACGAGACGGCAGCGCCCGTCCGCCGACAATTCGCGGCCGATCGGGATCAGGCCGGCCTGATGCCACTCGATCACTTCAGGCAACGCGTCAATGACAACGAGCGACCCCACCTTCTCATGCGCGAGAACCGCCTGCGCGGTATAGCCCAGACCGAGGCCGCCAACGACAACATCCAGCCCGCTGCCGGTTAGCGACGCCAACCCGATATCCGCGAGCGCAATCTCGGCAGCCGTGAAGGCGCTCGACATCAGAAATTCGTCGCCGAGCTTGATTTCAAAGATATCGGTATCGGTCCCCGGCTTCCGCCGGCGCCGCAGGGTCAGGACGCCCATCGGCGTCGGGCGATAATCCAGTTCTTCGAACATCATACTCATATCCGACCATGTACATGACGCGTGCAACGCGGCAACAACGAAATGCCCCAAGTGTGCAAATCTGGACAGACACCTCCAGCAGAACGGATAGAAATTCGAGGTCGTCGACGATTCGTTGCGTCATGGTGGCGTGTTGCGTGGAGAGTGACTGCAGATTCACTCGAGCCCGCCGGGGGCGCCGCCATGCAGCGCAGTCCGGTCGTCGACGACGACCCGCTCGTTTCCATGTCCATCAGGCTGGCACTGGGACGTGAAGGAGCCGAAACCGTCTCGGCCGATGGTGACGAGGCCGGTCTATTGGCGCTGGAAGATGCCGGCTTCGATGCGATGATCGTCGATATCGTCATGCTGGAGATGCGCGGCTTCAAATCCATGCGCGTGTTCCATCAGCGTGCGCCACGCGTGATGACGGATGATCAAGCGTCCGCCATGTCCCCTTGATCGTTTTTCGCCGGCGATTTCTTCTTGGTACCCTTGGTGTTCAGGAAGCGAATGTCGATCTGGGCGCCGTTCACCTTGACCAGTTCGCACCGGCGATAGGCAAGTCCGGTCGATGACAGCAGCAGGAAGAATTCCTTGAGGTTGAGGCCCTCGATGGAGGTATCGAGGATCAACTCGGCGTCATAGCTCGACACGGCCTTCAGCACGCAACTGCGCCGCCACGTCCCGTCAATGGCCATGATCCAGACATTGTAGCCGCGCCCGAAGATAACGCGCCCGTTGGTAGCAACTTCGTCTGCCATGTTCCCTCCTATACGCGCATACTGGCGGGAGACGTTTTCAGTCCGGCACCCATGCGGGGCATGATCGCGGCATCAACCTGCTTTCGCAGCAGATACTTCTTGTCGGCCGATAGCACGAGCCCCGAACGATCTTTCAGGATCTTCTGCAAGTATTCGTAATCGATAGGGGTCATGGTCTCTTTCTAAGACGCAACACCGGTCAGAATAACTTCGCAGCGACGACGGTATATTGCTCCGCGCAAAAAGGGAGCGCGCAATCACACGATTGCAGTAAATGACTAAGAGATCGCCAAGATGTCGCAGGAAGTGGCTGATCCCGCCGGAACCGGACCGTGCGCTTGCGGCGCGTGCTCTTTGAAAAGAATTGTATGGTATCGCGTGCTGCCCGCCGGATGTTGCGGAAACAGAAAATCGCCCCATCGATAACAAAAAAGCCGGCGCTTGCGCGCCGGCTTTGATGTCTTGATATTTCGTACTATCAGGCTGCGCGTACAGCGTTCAGGAACTTGCTGACTTCGACCTTCAGACGCGTGCTATCGGATGACAGCGACTGCGCTGCAGAGAGCACCTGCGAGGATGCCGAGCCGGTCTCGGACGCACCGCGCTGCACGTCGGTGATGTTCGCCGAGACCTGCATGGTACCCTGTGCCGCCTGCTGCACGTTGCGGGAGATTTCCTGGGTCGCAGCGCCCTGCTCTTCCACGGCCGATGCGATCGTCGAGGCGATCTCGGACATGCGGCCGATGGTATCGCCGATTTCCTTGATCGCGCCCACTGACTCCTGCGTCGCCGCCTGGATGCCAGAGATCTGCGTGCTGATCTCGCCTGTGGCTTTCGCCGTCTGCTCGGCCAGCGCCTTCACTTCCGATGCGACGACCGCGAAACCACGCCCGGCTTCACCGGCGCGTGCTGCTTCAATCGTTGCATTGAGTGCCAGAAGATTGGTCTGACCGGCGATGTTGTTGATCAGCTCGACGACGTCACCGATGCGTGCTGCCGCGCTGGCCAGGGCACTGACGCGATCGTTGGTGAGACGTGCCTGATCCACAGCCTGGTTGGCGATGCTGGCCGATTCCTGCACCTGGCGGCTGATCTCGTTCACCGACGAGGCCATCTCTTCCGTCGCCGAAGCAACCGACTGCACATTGGTCGAGGCTTCTTCCGATGCGGCTGCCACGGTCGTTGTCAGATCCTGCGCACGTTCGGCGGTCGCGGTCAGCGTGCCGGCGGAGGCTTCCAGTTCGGTCGAAGCCGACGACACCGTCTCGACGATCTCGCCGATCATCGCTTCGAATTCGCGGGTGATGCTATCGACGCGGCGACCACGCTCGATCTTGGCTTCTGCATCGGCTGCTGCTGCTTCGTCCGCCGCACGCTTGTCGATAAGCGCCTGCTTGAACACCTGCAATGCATCACCCATGGTGCCGATCTCGGTCTTCATGCCCTGATGCGGCACGATGGCGGTCAGATCGCCCTGCCCCAATGCCTGCATCGGCTTGACGATCGATGCGATGCCGCTGGAGACGTCCTTCACAAGATAGATGCCGATGCCGATACCGAGCACGGCCGAGACGGCCAGGATGGCCACGAGCATCGTGAAGGCGGCGTCGTAATTGGCGCTTGCCTCCGCACCGGCGACGTCGGAGCCCTTGTTGTTGAGTTCGATGTCCTTGTTGAGAAGCTCGTCAGCCTTCAGGCCAATCGGGTTCACGGTCTTGGTGTTCAGCGTAATGGCTTCCTGCGGCACTTTGCCCACGCTCTTGCGGGACAACTCCATCACCTCGAGCGTGCCTTTCTTGTACGCGTCCCACACCTTGCCCCATTCCTCGTAAAGAGCACGTTCTTCCGGCGAAGTGATCAGCTTTTCATACTTCGCGCGGATGGCGAGGTTGCTTGCGACCACACTATCCACGGTCTTTTCGTTCGCCAGCTTCTCTTCAAGCGTTTCAGACAGCATGTGCTGGCGGATCACGTTACGATAAGTGATCACGCCCGCGCGCAATTCGCCAAGCACGCGAACGCTTGGCAGCCAGTTTGCCTGGATGTCCACCGCATTGGCATTGATCGCCTGCATTTTTCGGACGGCGATCAGGCCCATGCTCGTCATGGCGAGCAGCAAAAATGAAAGGACGATAGTGATCTTGGCACGAATGGACAGGCTGGCGAGCATGACGAAGGGTCCCTCGGTTTTCGACCGTTGGTCCGCAATGTGCGGGGTGTTGTGAAAATTGAGCAGTCCGCAGAAGTGCGATGGCAAAGCAGCGGATACGGGTTCGATGACATTCTCGTTATCGAGCCCCTGCGCTTCAATTTGTAGGTATTACGTAAACCGTTGGTAAAGGTGCGACATTCTGGCAGATTAAAAATGAACCGAACGTCGCTTTTTTCGATGTCTTGCAATATCAGCCAGTTAGCAACGATCATCTGAAGTTGACGACTATTACTTCACTACTTGTGGAGGCGTCCCGGCCTTGGTCCACGACGACATCGCGCCTCCGGGCAAAGCAGCGAATCGGGAACGCAACCTTTGATCCCAGTCGCCAGCATTGCCGACCTGAAGTTTATCCATCGTCAGCCAGAGAACAAAGCGGCGCGGGAGTACGACTGAAAGTGTTGCCTGGGGAACCAGGATTTCAGCCAGGCCCACGATGCCGATCAGGAACCAACGGCCTACAGTGCTGTCGTGTCCAGCCACGGCGGCCTACGGGCACGCCGTGGATTCCGCTGTGGAACCCTTCAAGCCGCGCCGCGGCATAGTGGCACACCATGGTTGCCTAACCTGTCTAAGCGCCGGGGCCTAGTCGGTAAGATAATGCCCAGCCGCACCGTTAAAGCTGCCTGGCCAAGCTCAACCCAAGACAATCGTGGCAATCCAAGCGTGAAAAGCTCGGCGTAGTGCCGCCGTTTTCTGATCGCGATGGCGTTCTGCCGACCTTCCAGCGGAAGGCAACATCCTTCAAACGCAGGATGTCGAAATTTCCATGGCTGGCAATAACAAGTCGTGGGCTCGGCAGGTGATCCATGGCTCAGACTTATCTCCAACCGGAAATGGCGGAGCGGCCGGCCGATCCGTTCGTCAACCCAAAGCTGCATCCCTCAAGGATGCAAGGACGCGAGCCGACGATCTATCAAATCGTCCAGGATGCCTGGGCCAAGAGTTTCGGCAGCCGTGACATGCCTCGAGCCTGGGAGGAAGCGGACGATCTATCGAGGCTGCTGCGGTGCATTCAAGAAATCGAGAGCGCCACCGGGCTTGAGCTGTCAGTCGGAAACTTCGCGCGCGATATGACAGCCGCCGATATGGTCAAGGCGATTGTGTCCGGGAAGGCAACCGCCAAAGCCGTGGACGTGCAAGCCGATGTGCGTCCAGTCCTGTTCCTGTTGCCGGGGTCCCTGGGGTACGGCCCGAGCATGGCCGCTTTTGCAGCGGGGCTCGGCAAGATCGCCCGGGTCGTCCCGATCAAATACCCCGACCTGGCGAGCATCCTCAACGGAAACAACACGGTCGCTTCCATGGCAGATGCCGCGATGGAGCAAATTCGCCGGAGCCAACCTGTCGGACATGTTCGCCTTCTCGGTCATTCCCTTGGTGGTGTGGTGGCGTTCGAAGTTGCGGCGCGGCTGCTGGAAGCACGGCGGTCTATCAGGTTCCTGGGGATTCTCGATACAACGATCATCAACGAGGGCCGCGATTACCGGGAGACGCTCGCCCGAACGTTGCGACGGCTCCGCGCCAATCGTGTGAATATTTCGCGGATAGCCTGCCGAGCACTCGCAAAGGCTACGGCTGCAATCGGTGGCGAGGCATCCCTTGCCTGGATGCTTCACCGCTATACGCGAGGGAAGTTCAACGCCACCAGCTTCCGAATTAGGCTTGAACTGCAAGAGGTGTTGCGGTCGCGAGCTTTCTACCAATGGCTGGCTTCGCCCAAACCGTCTTTGCCGATCGGGGCTACACTGTTTCGCTGCAACCGAGATGGAGCGCCGCACGCGCTCGGCTGGGATTGCGCCCTCGCAAGCTTGGATGTGATCCCCATTGCAGGCACGCATATCGAGCTCGTCGTCGAGCCCTATCTCGCCACCAACCTCCCCTTGGTCGAGCGTGCGGTCATGCAAACCTACACACCGGCCGAATTTAACAGGCGGAAAGCGCAGTCATGACCCTCGCTGCGCACATTCCGCCTGGGCAGGAGTTCAGCAAGAACGTATTGGCGCTCGATCCCGCTGCCGAAGTCGAGAGGATTGTCCAGACGTTACGCAAACAGGTTCTGGGCGTGCTGGGACGCCGCGGCGCCGTCGTTGGTCTTTCCGGCGGCATCGACAGCTCCGTTGTCGCTGCGTTATGCGTGCGCGCGTTCGGCAAGGACAAGGTCTTGGGCGTCTTCATGCCCGAGCACCATTCTTCGGACGACTCACTGAGGCTCGGCCGCAGTTGGGCGGCGCAGCTTGGCATCGATACTGCGTTGGAAGACATATCGCCCGCCCTCGAGGGGCTCGGCGCCTATCGCCGGCAGATCGAGGCAATCCGGACCGTCATTCCTGAATATGACGAGGGCTGGAAGTGCAAGCTGGTGCTACCGTCGGTTTTCGCGAGCAACGGATTGAATATCACCCGTCTCACGGTCCAGAGCCGCGACGGCAGCACCCGCACCGTTCGCCTCTCGTCAAACGCCTACCTCCAGATCGTCGCCGCGACCAACTTCAAGCAGCGCGTCCGCAAGATGACAGAGTACTACCACGCCGACCGCCTCCGATACGCAGTCGTCGGCACACCGAACCGTCTCGAGCACGATCTGGGCTTTTTCGTCAAACAGGGCGACGGAATCGCGGACGTGATGCCAATTGCCCATCTCTACAAGACGCAGGTCTATCAGCTCTCGAAATACCTTGAGGTCGAGGAGGAGATCCGGCGCAGGCCGCCGACCACGGATACGTTCTCGATGCCGCAGAGCCAGGAAGAGTTCTATTTTGCGCTGCCGTATCACCAGATGGATCTGTGCCTTTACGCAGTGAATCACGGGATTCTGTCAGACGATGTCGCAGAGGCCATCGGACTGACAGCAGCCCAGGTCGATCTGGTATTCAGGGATATTGACGCCAAGCGTCGTGTGACACGCTACCTCCACGCACGACCCCTGCTCGTCACTCAAGTATTCGAGGACTGACCTGCATGTGCGGTGTCGCGGGCATAGTATCAGTAAGCGCCGCCGCAGGGCCACCCTCGCGCGAGGCCTTGATGCGCATGCTCGGCGCGCTCGCCCATCGCGGCCCGGACGAGCGCGGCCTATACCGGGACGAACGCGCGGGATTGGCACATGCCCGCTTGTCCATCATCGACATTTCGACCGGTCAGCAGCCTCTCGCGGACGCGAGCGGCACGACGTGGATCGTATTCAACGGCGAAATCTTCAACTACGTTGAGTTGCGTGAGAAGCTGATCAGGCTTGGCTACAGGTTCCGGACCCGCAGCGACACGGAGGTCATCGTCAACGCCTATCGGGCATGGGGCGAGGACGCCTTCGAGCGGATGACCGGACAGTGGGCGCTCGCGATCTGGGATTCGGTAGCCCGCCGTCTGGTGTTGGCGCGCGACCGCACCGGCATTTGCCCTTTGCATTTCTGCGAGCGCGAAGGTCGATTGTATTTCGCCAGCGAAGTGAAGGCCATCTTCGCGGCGGACGCAGCGATTCCCCGCACTTTCGATCCTGCCGGCATCGACCAGACATTCACTTTCTGGACCGTTGTGCCGCCGCAGAACGTGTTTCAAGGGATCAAGGAGCTCGTCCCGGGACATTTCCGCATCTATGAAAACGACAACATTCGCGAGAAAGTGTTCTGGAAGCCGCAATATCCAGAATTGTCCAGCTCGCGCGACGGCCGGTTTTTCGGTTCGCTCGACGAAGCTGTAACGCAGGTGCGCAGCGCGCTCGAATCCGCGACGTCGCTTCGAATGGTGCGCTCCGACGTCAGCGTCGGCAGCTATTTGTCCGGCGGGCTCGACAGTTCGCTTATTGCGGCAATGGGATGCCGGTTTGCCGGCGAACGCTTCCAGACATTCTCGCTGCGTTTTGCCGACGCCGAATATGATGAGACCGACTTCCAGCGACTGGTCGCCCGTGTCACCGGTAGTGAGCACCATGAAGTGGTTGTTTCGCGTAGCGACATCGCCGAGATCTTTCCGCAGGTCATATACCACACCGAGCGTCCGATCTTGAGAACGGCGCCGGCGCCGTTGTTCCTGCTGTCGCGCCTGGTACGCGCCTGCGGCGTCAAGGTTGTGCTGTCCGGCGAAGGCGCCGACGAAATGTTTGCCGGCTACGATCTCTTTCGCGAAGGCAAGGTCCGCCGTTTCTGGGGGCGGCAACCCGCTTCGACACGCCGCGCGCGACTGCTTGAGCGTCTCTACCCTTATCTCACACGCTCGCCGGTACAGCAGCAGGCAATGGCCCGGCAGTTTTTTGGGCGCAATCTGTCGGAGCACGCCACGCCGGGCTTCGCGCATGACACCCGCTGGCGAACGACCAGCGGCATCAAACGACTATTCTCCAGCGACATGTGCGCGGAGTCGGCGAGGCACAATGCGGTTTCCGATTTGATCGCCGGTCTGCCTCCGGAATTCACGCGATGGAGCTCGCTAGCGCAGGATCAATATCTTGAAATCCAGACATTGCTGTCGGGATATCTCCTGTCCTCTCAGGGCGACCGAATGCTCATGGCTCATTCGGTTGAAGGACGCTTTCCTTTCCTTGACGAGGACGTGGTCGCCCTGGCGAATTCGCTGCCGCCTGCCTACAAGCTCCGCGTCCTTGACGAGAAGCTCGTTCTGAAGCGCGTCGCACAATCGATCGTGCCGTCGGACATCATCGCCCGCAAGAAGCAGCCATTCCGCGCGCCCGACGCCCTATGTTTCGTTGGCCGCGGTACGCCCGCCTATATCGACGACGCGATTTCAGAAACGGCGATTCGCGAAGCCAACGTCTTCGATCCAGGCGCGGTCGCGCGCCTGCGCAGCAAGTGCCGGACCCAGGCTGCAACCGGCAACGGCAATCTCTCGAACTCCGACAACATGGCCATGGTCGGCGTGCTATCGACTCAGCTCCTGCACCAGCAATTCGTCGCGAGCCGCCCTGGTGGGCGCCACGCTCTGGAGCTGACCGTCGATATCGATCGCGAGCACCGGGTTGAGGGGGCCCTTTGCTGATGCATGGTCCCGTACCGCTCCTGCATGATTACCTCATCCACTCCGCCCGTCATCTCGGTGGAAAGGTGGCGCTGGTGTGCGGCAAGCATCGCGTCAGCTACGGCGAGCTCGAGGCGCGCTCCAATGCAATCGCAAATTATCTGGTCGCAAGCGGGGTCGCACGTGGCGATCGGGTGATTATCTTCGCCGACAATACTGTCGAGACCGTCGTCAGTTTCTGGGCCGTGCTGAAGGCGAATGCCGTGGTGTGCATCGTCAATCCGCTCACCAAGCGCGACAAGCTTGGCTATCTGCTTCATGATTGCCAGCCGTCGGCGCTCATCACCGACAAGCATCTCTTCCCTATATTCAAGGAGCCCGCGCAGGCATGCCCGTCGTTACGCCGGGTGATCGTTTCCGGGCCCATCGACGATGCCGAGCTGATGGGGCTGCCCCATGCGATACGCTGGGACGAGGCAGGCGCCGCCGGTCGCGACGTAGCTCCGGCGCGCTGCTGCATCGATATTGATCTCGCGGCCATCGTGTACACTTCCGGATCGACGGGCGATCCCAAGGGCGTGATGCTGACGCACCGGAATATGCTGGCCGCGTGCACGTCGATCGCCTCATATCTCGCGCTACGCGAAGACGAGGTCATTTTGAATGTCCTGCCGCTCGCCTTCGACTACGGCCTGTATCAAATGATCATGGCTTTTCGCATGGGGGCGCGGCTGGTCCTCGAACGGTCGTTCGCTTTTCCGGCACAGATTCTCGGCCTTATCGCCGACGAGCGGGTGACCGGCCTGCCCGGCGTGCCGACGATCTTCTCGACGCTGTCGGGGCTCAAGTCGATCAAGGAGCACGACCTCTCGAGTATCTGCTATGTCACGAACACCGGAGCTGCGCTGCCGATGAAGCATATTCGTCTGCTGCAGGATCTATTCCCGGAAGCGCGCATTTATTCCATGTACGGCCTCACCGAATGCAAGCGCTGCACCTTTCTCCCCCCGGAGGATATCGATCGAAAGCCTTTGAGCGTAGGGATCGCCATCCCGAATACCGAGATGTGGATTGTCGACGAGCGCGACAGACGCGTGGGGCCCGACATGGTCGGCCAGCTTGTCATTCGCGGCGCGACGGTGATGCGCGGCTATTGGGGCAAGCCGGAGGCCACCGCCAGGAAACTCAAGCCCGGCCCGCTGCCAGGCGAGCAGGTTCTGTACACCGGTGACTACTGCCGGATGGACGCGGAAGGCTACCTCTACTTCGTTGGCCGCAGCGACGAGATCATAAAGTCGCGAGGAGAGAAGATCGCCCCCAAGGAAGTGGAGAACGTGCTGATGGATATTCCGGGCGTGAGGGAAGCCGCGGTCATTGGCGTTCCCGACGAGCTCCTCGGTCAGGCGGTCAAAGCATTTGTCGTTATTGAGCAGGGAATAACACTGAGCGAGAAGCAGCTTCAGAAAGAGTGCCAGCGACGCCTCGAAAGCTTCATGGTGCCGAAGTGTATTGTGATCGTGCCCAGACTGCCGCGAACGAATACAGAAAAACTCAACAAGAGAGCACTGCAGGATTCGATTTCCGAATGATCTGATCGTGAATTTTCTTTACGCATTGGAGCTGAAACATGTTGCTAGTCGGAGAACCACTCGAGACCTGCCGAAGGCAAGTTCGCGATTTCTTGCTGTCGAACTTCTACGTTGCTGAAGCGAATTCGCTTGAGGTCGGCACATCGCTGCTCGACCAGGGCATCATCGACTCGACGGGAGTGCTCGAGGTCATCGGCTTCATCGAGGAAACCTTCGGAATCACGGTCGAAGACAGCGAGCTCTTGCCTGAGAACCTCGACTCCATCGAAGGAATTGCAGGCTTCGTCATGCGCAAGAAGGGCTGATACTTGTCTGCAACGTCCAGACCGCGTCGCGAATGCCACCGCACCGGTTCAAGTATTTGTACCTCTGCGGTATCCCATAACGACGCGGCCTTCACCCGTTTCGTTCGTCACCACCCTGATGCTTTCGTAGCTTTGGCTGCGCTCAAGAAGGGTTGCCACCTGCCGCGCCTGACCGATGCCGACCTCGAACAGGAGGATACCGCCGGGCCGCAGATATCTGACCGCGTTCTTCGTCACCCGCATATGGATGCTAAGTCCGTAGGGACCCGCTGCGAATGCCTCACGCGGTTCGAGTTCGAGCAAGGAGGCACGGTCGCCTCTGAGCCTCGTTTCCGAAATATAGGGTGGGTTGCAGACGATCAGATCGATGGTCCCATCCAGCGGCAGACCTGAAAAAGCGTCGAACAGGTCTCCCTGAAGCACCGACATGCGTTGCGTGAGTCCGTGATAGGCAACATTGCGACGTGCGACAGTGACACATCCATCGGTTAGATCGCTCGCCCAGACGCGCGCGTCGGGATTATTGAGAGCGATGGCGCATGCCAGATTGCCTGCGCCGCAGCACATGTCGATCACCCGCGGCTCCGGCACGTTTAACCGACGCAGAGCATCGACCGCGCTGGCGCAAAGCAATTCGGTTTCAGGCCGGGGGATGAGCGCACCGGGTGCGACCAGCAGCTCTATTCCCATGAATAGAGTGCGTCCCTTATCGTAAGCTTTGGCCACGTTGATCGCTTCGCTCATTGCGGTCACCCTGCCCGGACGTTGCGCGACAACTGTTGCATACGGCGTGATCCAGCGCCGGACAGAATCATGCCCTGCCCGTGTGGCAATGGCGGTAGTCACAACGAGGTAGATGGGCCGGCAGCGGCAATACAGTTGTTTTCGGCAACGATCCATACGCATTTGCCGATGCGGCAGCCCACCGGCTGCATCGTCATCCGCGGCGATCCGGCACCCTATCCGGCGAGCTAACGATTCGTAGCGGTGGCTTCATTGGCCGTTTGCTGCTATGGCGCTCTTGGTATCAACGAGGCCGAGGCCTTACGTTGTTTTTTGTATTGTCCAAGACTCTTGGCAACGCGCTCGCGCCGGTCAATTTCCTGATCGGCCTCGGTGTGCTCGGCGCAATCCTTTCGGCAACACGTTTTTTTTCGCTTGGCCGCGGGCTTATGATCACAGCCGCCGTACTGCTTGTGGTGGCCGCGTTTTCGCCGGCTGGAAGATTGCTGATCTATCCGCTTGAATCGCGCTTCCCGCCCTGGGATCCCGGACAGCGTGCGCCTGATGGCATCATCGTGCTCGGCGGCTCGATCGAAGCCGATGTTTCGCTTGCGCGCGACACACCGGTCGTCCGTCGCTCGCCCGACCGCATGATCGCAGCCGCAGCGCTGGCACGACGATATCCGAATGCACGCGTGGTGTTCACCGGCGGCAGTCCGAGGCTGGTGTCGGATGCCAGGGAGGCCGATTACGCCGCGGCGATCTTCGAAAGCCTTGGGGTCGACAGATCGCGATTGATCATGGAGCGGCAATCGCGCAACACGCATGAGAACGCCGAATTCACCAAAGCGCTCGTGGCGCCAAAGCCGGGCGAGCGCTGGGTTCTGGTGACATCAGCGTTCCATATGCCGCGATCGATTGGTTTGTTTCGCAAAGCCGGATTTCCGGTCGAGGCTTATCCAGTCGACTGGTGGGTCGGCGGTCGCCGTGACACACTTTCCTTCACCACCCTCGCCCTTGATGGGCTGGCTCGGACCGACATTGCGGTGCGCGAATGGTTTGGGCTGATTGCCTATCGAGCCACGGGACGGATCGACGACTTGCTGCCGGGGCCGATGAACATTGATTCTCCGGGCCAGCGATAAGGCAAGCGGCAAGCGCCTCAGCGCCATCGGAAACGACAACCAGTATGACCACGCCGCCCAGGCGCCGACCGGACGCCATTCGAGCCTCGTGGGCCGCTGTTACGGATCACCGGGTTTTTCGAAAAGGCTGCGGGTTAGAAGCCTTTGATCTGCGAAGGGAAATTTGAATGTGGCTGGGGAACTAGGATTCGAACCTAGACAAACAGAGTCAGAGTCTGTTGTGCTACCGTTACACCATTCCCCAAACGATTCAGAGACTTAGGGGAAAAACCCGGTCTGGAATCGATTGGAACAGAGATGTCATCTCGTTCGGGCGGGTTCTAGCCCGTCCGCCGGACAAAGCGCAAGGCCTCTGAACGGAAATGACGGCTCATTGACACCGCTGGCAACGAACAGGCCACGCAGGGCGCGGCCTGCCCGGTCGCCTCGCCCTTATTCCCCCGGCCCACCGGCCGGAATGGCCATCGGCTCCGGTGCCAGATGCTTGCCCAGCGCCAGATAGACACCGCCTGATACAACGATGCCCGCCAGCCAGCTCAGATCCGCGCCGCCGAGAAGGTTGATCGAGATGGGTCCCTGCAACGCGGGCACCAGGCCATCCTGGAACAGCCAGGTGGCGATCAAGCCAGCGAAGAACGCGATCATGCCGCTCCAGTTGATATCGCCATAGATGCTGGTCTCCGGCGACTTGTAGAGTTCGGCGATGTCGATCTGGCTCTTCCGCCTGACGAAGAAGTCGGCCAACACCACCCCGGCATAGGGGCTCATCCACATCAGCAGGCTGACCAGCCAGTTGTCGAACGCCTTCGCGAAAGACGGTGCGAAGATGAAATACACCGTCACCGCATAGCCGGCGACGCCGACGATCAGCGCCAGCATCGTCCGCGAAAAGCGAACACCCATGCTGAGCGCCGCCAGCGCCGACGAATAGACGTTGAGGATATTGGTTGCGATCGGCCCGTGCAGCACCAGCAGCAGCACGAGGATGCTGGCGACGCCGCCGAACACTGCCGAGACCATCTTGGCGGGATCCGTGTCGAGCGTCACCGAGGCGATCGTGGCGCCAAGAACGGCGAGCCACACCGACGGCACGAACATGCCGACGTAGCTGTACCAGAACACGGCTTTCGACGAGGTCGAGCGCGGCACGAAGCGCGAATAGTCCGACGCCCAGGTCACCCACGAAATGCCCCAGCCAACGCCAACAGCGGTCATCAGCAGCGACAACATCGCCAGATGCGGCCCTGGCGGCAGCGAGGTCGTGAGATTCCAGTTGACGACGCCAGGCTGGCTCCAGGCCAGCACGCTCATCAGCACCATGATCACAACCGTGACCGGTACGGTGTATTTCTCGAAGGTGCGGATCGCATAGAAACCATAGGTGCCGATCAGCACCTGCGTCACCATCACGATGGTGATGACCACAAGATTGGCGAACCAGCTATCGGTGACCCCGAACTGGCCGAGAATGGCCATCGAGATCTTCACCGGGAAATAGGTGTTCACGCCGATCCAGCCGAGCGTCATCAGGAACATCAACAGGCTCGGCAGATAGGCACCGCGGCGCCCAAAGGCGGCGCGGCTGAGCACCATCTGATTGACGCCGGTCTTGTGGCCCATGACCGTGAAGGCGGCGAAGATCGCGGAGCCCGCCGCGTTGCCGATGACGATGACCGCGATCGTCTCCCACAGACCGAGCTTGAGAATGATACCGAGCGCGCCGAGCGCCCAGTTCACCGGGGCGATATTGGCGCCGGCCCAGATCCACATCTGCTGTGGCCCGGTGGAATCCCGGTCGGCATCGGGGATCGGTTCGATACTGTGAATGTCGGCCCGCAACTCAGAGTTAGTCATGCTCGCCCCCACGTCAAAGACAGCCTGAGGTCAACAAAGCAAGACGCGTACCAATCCCGGCAGAGCGGCTTGCTACTTGTGGGGCACCGGAGGCGTGCCGTGGGTATGGAACGACTCAATGGTCTTGAGGCCCCAGGCCTGGCCCTTCTTGCGCTCCTCCTCGGTCCAGACGATGGGCTTCCAGTCCGGCGCCAGGATCAGCCGTGCGCCGGCATTGGCGACTTCGACACGGTTGCCGCCGGGCTCATAGACATAGAGGAAGAAGGTCTGCTGGATCGCATGTTTGTGCGGGCCGGTCTCGATGAAGACGCCGTTTTCCAGAAAGATATCAGCCGCGCGCAGAATGTCCTCACGGCTGTCCAGCGCATAGGTGACGTGATGGAAGCGCCCTTTGGTGCCGGAGTGATCGCGCGAATAGGCGAAGTCGTAGCTCTTGTTCGACATGGTCATCCACATCGCCGCTTCCGTGCCGTCATTGAGCACGATCTGCTCGGTCAGGCGGAGCCCCATATACTGCTCGAAAAATTCGCGGTTGGCCTTGATGTCGACCGCAAGGCAGTTGAGGTGATCGAGCCGCCGCACGTTGATGCCTCGCGCCGGATAGCGCTGCGCCTGATTTTTAAGCGCCGGCTTGAGTTCCGGCGGCGCCTCGTACCATTCGGTCTCGTAATAGAGCTCAACAATATGTCCGTCGGGATCGCGGCAGCGAAATGCCGGCCCGTGGCCGAGGTCACCGTCGGTCCAGCCAATATCGTAGCCGGACCCCTTCAGTGCCGCCACGCGGCGCTCCAGCGCCTGCGGGCTGCGTGCGCGCAGCGCCATATGCTCCATGCCAGAGGTGTTCGCCGCCGTCAGCTTCAGCGAATAGCGCTCATAGTCGTCCCAGCCACGCAGATACACGGACTCGCCCTGTCGTCCGCTGACGGTCATGCCCATCACGTCGACGAAGAATTTCAGGCTCTCGTCCGGCTTCGGCGTCAGCAATTCGAGATGGGCGAGATCGAAGATCGGTTCGGGAGTCATTGGTCGTTTCCTCCAGTATTCCAGTCGAGCTTACTCGATCCCCTCATGGCGAGGAGCGCGTCTTCGCGCGTCTCGAACCATGAGGAATTGGGCGCTCATCCTTCGAGACGCGGTCGAAGACACCGCTCCTCAGGATGAAGGCGACGGCGCGCTATCGCAACGCGCGCGTCACGTCGTCGAACAGCTCATCAACGCTGAACCTGCGCGGGATCAGTCCCTGCTGCGCAGAATAGTCTGTAATGAGAGCCAGCGAACGATTCATGGCATCCGCATCGAAAGACAGGCTCTTGCCGGCTGACGCCGCCCTGCTCGCCCCCAGCATACGGTGGACTTCGCGCACCACATCGGGGCGCGTATCGGACAATTGCTGGCTGACGACCACCATATGGTTGATCGGCACCACACCATGCCTGGCCAGCCAGACTTTCTCTTCTGCGGCGACGTCCGGGAACAACTGCGTCACCCGTGGGTCGTCGCTCTTCTCGCCGAGCACGGCGTCCAGTTCGCCATCGAACAGCATCTGCATGATCTGCTTGCCGGCAGGCGCCTTGGTGGTGCTGTCGATATATTCCGCGACATGCGGCTCCTCGAAGGTGATCCATTCGATCGCATCCAGATTGACGCCGTAGTCATTGGCGAGCATGCCGCGCAGCCACGCGCCCGTCGTCGTCGTAAACGATCGAATACCGACGCATTTACCTTCGAGATCCTTCGGCCCGGTGATGCCTGCTGCCGGGTTGGTGACCGCGAACCTAAACTGATGCCGCGCCATCATCACATCAGGCAGCAGCACCATCGGCTTGTTGTAGCTCTTCGCCATCAGATAGGTGACGATGGCCATTTCGGCGACGTCGAAGGCCCCATCACGCACCATGGGTTTGAAGCCCTTGTTGGTGGGCGTGTAGTCGGCAAAATCCAGCTGAACCAGATCTGATGTGATCGCGCCGGATTTCAGCGCCGCCGTATGCGGATGATCGCCGAGCAATATGCGAAGCCGCATCGCCGCCTCCTCCCCGCTCACGCTTGATCGGGATCGTCGACGTAAACAAGACCCGCTTTGGCCAGCGGCTCGCGCATATTGTACATGTCGAGGCCGAGAATGCCGGAAGCCAGCTTCTGGCGCTTGGCGTCTTCTTCGGCAAAACGCTTCTCGCCTTTCACCGCAACCTCCGCAGCATGTTTGCGCGGGATCACCACAACGCCGTCTTCGTCGGCGACGATGGCGTCACCCGGCATCACCTGCGCGCCGGCGCAGACCACCGGCACGTTCACCGCGCCGAGCGTCGCCTTCACCGTCCCCTTCGCCGAGATCGCGCGTGACCACACCGGAAAACCCATCTCGCGCAGCGTCTTGATATCGCGGCAGCCCGCATCGATGATCAGGCCGACACCACCGCGCGCTTTCAGCGACGTCGCGAGGAGATCGCCGAACATGCCGTCGGTGTTGTCCGTGGTGCAGGCCACCACCAGCATGTCGCCGGGTCTGCACTGCTCAATGGCCACATGCAGCATCCAGTTGTCGCCGGGCTGTGCCAGCACCGTGACCGCCGTGCCGGCAGCCTCCGCGCCGGACCACACCGGGCGCATATAGGTCTTCATCAGGCCAAAGCGGCCATAGGCCTCGTGGACAGTGGAGACGCCGAGCGCGCCGAGCCGCTGCACCACATCGGTATCTGCGCGTTGAATGTTTCTGACGACGACGGGTTTCATGCCAGTGTCTCCACGGTCATCGGGAACAGGCGCTGATAGGCCTCGCCATAGGTCATCGCCGCGCCGGTGTTGCGGCCGCCCTGCATGCCGCGCTGAAGCGCCACACGCTCGTAATAGGCCCAGAGGTGCTTTTGCGCAGCGAGAATTTCGAACGTCTTGCGCTTGATGTCCCAGACCTCATCGATGTTGAGGATTACCTGCGGCTTGAAATTGCACATCTCGGGCTGATGCGGCTCGAACAGGAACACCGGGGGCGCGGAGTAGCTATATTCCGCCTCCGGCTTGTGCCCCATCGCCTGCGCGATGATGCGGGCCTCCTGCGCAGCGGCGGTCGCTGCGGGATGATCGACATTGTACGGATCTTCGAGGGAATGCGTCAGTACGAAGCTCGGATTGAGTTCGCGATAGATATCGATCAGCCGCTCCTTGTGGGCTTCCGTCAGATGCAGCGGATAGTCCCCGGCGTCGAAGAATTCGATCTCGGCGCCCAGCGATGCCGCTGCACGCTCGGCTTCGTCTTTCCGTCCGGCCTTGACCTTGTCCAGCGTCATGCCCGCCTGCTTCCAGGCGAATTGCGACTCGCCGCGTTCGCCGTAAGCGAGGCACACGATCTTGACGCGGTAGCCTTTCTTCGCATGCAGCGCGATCGCGCCGCCGGCGCGCCAGACGAAATCGCCAGGATGCGCGGAGACCACAAGACCTGTCTTGGCTTTGGACATCGAATCTTTCCTTGGTTCTTTCTGCCGCTCAGGTATCGAATTCAAACAGACGCGCGGGATTGTCGACGAGTATCTTCTGCTGAATCACCGGATCCGGTGCGAAGAGCGGGATCAGATCGACGAGATCGCCGTCGTTCGGCATCGCCTTGACGTTGGGATGCGGCCAGTCGGTGCCCCAGATCACACGATCAGGCGCGGTCTCGCAGATTGTCTTCGCGAACGGCACGGCATCGGTAAAGGGCGGGCCCATGGAGGTCACGCGCTCGCAGCCCGAGACCTTCACCCAGCATTTCTCGTCGCGCTTCATCAGGTCGATCAAGGTGCGGAACGGCCGCTGCTCCAGGCCATCGCCGGCCTTGACGCGGCCCATATGATCGATGGTGTAGATCACCGGCAGCTTCGCCAGCAGGTCGGCATAGTCGGGCAGATCGACCGCATCGAAATGCAGATCAACATGCCAGTTCATCGGCGCGATCATGTCGATGATACGATGAAACACCTTCATGTCCGGCGTGCCGCCGAGATGCCGCACGAAATTGAAGCGGCAGCCGCGGAAACCACCTTCATGCAGTTCGCGGAGTCCCTGCTCCGTGATCGTGCCATCGATATTGGCCACCGCACGGTAGCGGCCGCCGCTCACCGCGATGGCGTCCAGCGCTACGCGGTTATCAGTGCCGTGCACGCTGGCATTGACGATAACGGCACGGCCGATGCCGAGCTTCCCGTGCAATGCCCGAAAATCTTCCAGCGGCGCGTCGGGCGGAATGTAGGAACCCACATAGGGATATTTGGCGCCGGGCCCGAAGATATGCGTATGCGCGTCGCAGGCCAGCGGCGGCAGCTTGAACTTCGGCACCTTGGTGTGCGGATCGGGACCCGGGACGGTTGGTTTCGTCATTGTTTCGGAATTCCTGCCTTGTCGATCACGGCGGTCCACTTCGCGATGTCGTCGACCAGCCGGGCCTTTAATTCCTCGGGCGAGCTGGCTTTCGCCTCGATCCCGAGATCGAGCAGCTTCTGCTTCACATCGGGCAGTGCCAACACCTCGCGCAGACCGGCATTCAATCGCGCGACAGCTTCGGGCGGGGTGCCTGATGGCGCGAACAGCGCATTCCAGGAGACCACGTCGTATCCCTTCACGCCCCCCTCGATCATCGTCGGCACGTCTTTCAGGATCACCGAACGGGATTCGCCCGTGGTCCCGACTGGACGCATCTTGCCGTCCTGCAGCGCGGATTTCATCCCGACATAATTGTCGATCATGAGATCGATGTCTTCGCGCAGGAGCCCGACAATGACCTCAGGCGTTCCGCGATAGGGCACAATCTGGAAGTTGATCCCGGCGGTGGATTTGAGCAGTTCGGCCGACAGGTTCTGGGTGCTGCCGACGCTGATGGTGCCGACATTCAATTTGCCCGGATTGTCGCGCGCAAACCTGATGACGTCGGCCAGCGTCTTGTGCTGCGAATTCGCATTGGTGCCGACGATGAAATCGAAGAAGCCGATGCTGGAGATCGGCGCGAAGTTCTTCACGGGGTCGAATGGCAGACTCTTGAACAGCGGCACGCTGACGGCGGTGCCGTTGCTGAGCAGCGCCAGCGTATAGCCATCCGGCTGCGACGACAGCACTGCGCGCGCTGCGGCGACGCCGCCGGCACCCGGCATGTTTTCGATCACGAGGCGCTGGCCGAGATTGTCGCCGAGTTTGTCGGCCACGATGCGGATGGTGATGTCAGCGACACCACCGGCCGCAAACGGCACGATCACGCGAATAGGCCTGGTCGGATAGCCGGACTGCGCCTGCGCCAAAGACACCGCGCCTGTGAGAAATATCACGCCGAGCGCCCATTGCGCGGCGCTCAGCAAATGCTTGAGTTTGGTCGGAAAGCAGAGCGTCATGATGGATCGAAGACGCCTCACGCGTCCACCCTCGCCGTTTTTATGTCGGCACCAATGGCCGTCACGTCATCGCGACCATGCCATGGACCGTTCCGCTTACGGCAGTATCCAATTCCGATATATGAAACAAATGAGAAATCTGGGATAATCGTGCAGTTTCCTGCATATATCCCTCAAGGGCGGACTATCCCGCTGACTGGAAGTATTTGCGGGTCAGATCGATCAGCGCCTGCGCCGGCTTGCTCACCGGCTGTCCGCGCTTGACGATAATCCCTACGGTTCGGCTGACGCTCGGATTGCGAAGCGGCACCGCGACCAGTCCGGCAGTCCCTTGCGTCGCCACCGCGATGCTGGGCACGACGGCGATGCCAAGCTTTTCGAACACCATGCCCACGGCAGTCTGCAGATGCTGCACCTCATAACGCCAGTTCAGCGCATCGCGCCGGTGGCCGAGCGCATCGTCGATCAGCGCCCGGTTGCCGGCCTGCGGGCTGATACGGATCAGCGGCATGTCCTCAAGGTGCGACCAGGCCACGAATTTGCGTTGCGCAAAGGCATGGTCCTTCGTGCACAACAAGACGAAGCGTTCCTTGATCAGCGGGGTGACAGCCAGATCCCATATACTGGTCGCCGTGATCGTGATGCCGAACTCTGCCTGCCCGGACTGCACCAGAGTGGCAATCTCGCCCGCCGAATTGTCATGGATCTTGATCGAGATCCCGGGATGGAGCGCGGTGAATTGCTTCAGCACCCGCGGCAGATGATAGGCGGCGATGGTCGGCAGGCAGCCGAGCGCGATGTGTTCCTGTCGCTTGCGGCCCCTCGCCCGGAGCAAGTCGATGGAGTCGGAGAGTTCCCCGATCATCCGCCGCGCGGTAGGCAGCAGTTCCAGTCCGGCCGGGGTCAGTGCCACCTGCCGCGTGGTGCGGGCCAGCAACTGAAAGCCGAGATCCTCTTCCAGTTTCTTGATCCGGTGGCTCAGCGCCGTCTGTGACAGATTGAGGTGCGCGGCCGCCCGCGAAAAGCTACCCCGCTCCGCGATGCTCAGAAACGCCTGCAGGCCGGGAAAATCAATGCGCATAAGAGGTCCGAACACGGCCGAAGGGCACCGCGTTGAGATAACGCAGCGGCAGCGACCCATGCAAGGTCAGGACGTCCGCGCCTCCCGATCTGGCGGGCTGGTTAAAACCACGTAAAGCCGACTTCGCAGCCGTGAACGGCGAGGTATCCGGTGCTGGCGTTTTCGCAGTCCAATGCGGAGCTAATTCCGCAATGCAAGTTTGACGAGCAGAGCCTACCGATAGCCCGCGGACACGCCTTAACAATTTGTGCAGTCCCTGACCTGCATATTCGACCCAAACCGGGTGCGAGACGCGAATTCATCAATGACCAGTTTAAACGCAGCGGCGTCGTTCGGGCGCATTATCTCGGTACGGGGCTCGCTGGCCCGCGTCGGATTGCTCGCCGTGAGCCCGATGACGCCTTCGGAGATGCGCGGCACCGTCGGCCGCTTCGTCAGCATCCGTTGCGCCTCCTCGACCATCATTGCCATGATCACGGAAGTGTCCGCCGAGAACATGCATGCATCGGACATGTATATCGCGAGCGCCTCGGTCGATCTGCTCGGCGAGATCATGGGGCACGGCGACAAGGCCAAGTTCCAGCGCGGCGTCACCAACTATCCCACGATCGACGACATCGTCGATCTGATCAGCAATCACGATCTGCGCACGGTCTATGCACCGTCCGGCTCCGAGCAGATCAACGTGGGCACGCTGCAGCAGGACAAGTCAGTCGCCGCTTATGTCGACGTCGAGGAAATGCTGAGCAAGCACTTCGCGGTGCTCGGCTCCACCGGGGTCGGTAAATCCACCGGCGTGTCGCTGCTGCTCAATGAAATCCTGAAATCGCGCCCGCATCTGCGCATCTTCCTGCTCGACGTGCATAACGAATATGGCCGCTGTTTTGGCGACAAGGCGCTGGTGCTGAACCCGCGCAATCTGAAACTGCCGTTCTGGCTGTTCAATTTTGAGGAAATCGTCGACGTGCTGTTCGGCGGCCGCCCCGGCGTGCCTGAAGAACTCGAAATCCTCTCGGAGGTCATCCCGATCGCCAAAGGCGTCTACACGCAATACCAGAACGCCGACCGCATTGGCCTCAAGCGCATCGACCCGAAGACTATCGGCTACACCGTCGATACGCCGGTGCCCTATCGCCTGGTCGATCTGATCTCGTTGATCGACGAGCGCATGGGCAAGCTCGAGAACCGCTCGTCGCGCATCCAGTATCACAAGCTGATCTCGCGTATCGAAGCGGTGAAGAACGATCCGCGCTACGCCTTCATGTTCGACAACGCCAATGTCGGCGGCGACACCATGGCGGAAGTGATCAGCCATCTGTTCCGCCTGCCCGCCAATGGCAAGCCGATGACCATCATGCAGCTCGCCGGCTTCCCCGCGGAAGTGGTCGACTCCGTGGTGTCGGTGCTGTGCCGCATGGCATTCGATTTCGGCCTGTGGAGCGACGGCGCCTCGCCGCTGCTATTCGTCTGCGAGGAAGCGCATCGCTATGCGTCTGCCGACCGCAATATCGGCTTCGGTCCGACCCGCAAGGCCGTCTCGCGCATCGCCAAGGAAGGCCGCAAATACGGCGTCTATCTCGGTCTCGTGACGCAGCGGCCCGCCGAACTCGACGCCACGATCATTTCCCAGTGCAACACCCTGTTTGCGATGCGCCTCGCCAACGAGCGCGACCAGGCGCTGCTACGCTCCGCGGTGTCGGATGCCGCAGCCAATCTGCTGTCCTTCGTCCCGTCACTCGGCACCCGCGAAGTCCTCGCCTTTGGCGAAGGCGTCGCTCTGCCGACCCGTCTGCGTTTCAAGGAAGTGCCGCCGCACCAGCTGCCGCGCTCCGAAGCCACGATCGCCACGGTGCCGTCAGTGGCTGCCGGTCACGACATGCATTTCGTCAGCGCCGTGCTGGAACGCTGGCGCGGCGCTACATCGCATCGCGATGTGCCGAACGATCCCGGCTTCACCGAACGCCCGCTGGCGACGCCGAGCCGCAGCGTCGAAGCCCCTATGCTGCAGCCCTCGCTGGGCCTTGATCCGGATCGCTTCTCCCTGCTCAAGAAGCCGCTGCGCTAATCGCATCGCCTCACGTGCCGCAGCCGCTTTGCGGTGGCGGCACGATCGCCTATGATCCCGTGAAACAGAAACATTCACGGGAACGCCAGATGACACAGCCGATTGCGAAACGCTTTCCGACACCCGCCCTCGACAAGCTGCCCGAGGACATCCGCACGCGCATCATGGGCGTGCAGGAAAAGTCCGGATTCGTGCCCAACGTGTTCCTGTCGCTGGCCTATCGACCTGACGAATTCCGCGCGTTCTTCGCCTATCACGATGCCCTCATGGACAAGGATAGCGGGCTGACCAAGGCCGAGCGTGAGATGATCGTGGTCGCGACGTCAGCCGCCAATCAGTGCCATTATTGCGTCATCGCGCATGGTGCGATCCTGCGCATTCGCGCCAAGAACCCAACCATCGCCGATCAAATCGCCGTCAACTATCGCAAGGCCGACATCACGCCGAAGCAGCGTGCTATGCTGGATTTCGCCATGAAGGTGAGCCGGTCCGCCGAGACCATCGGCGAGCAGGACTTCGCCGAAATAAGCAGCCACGGCTTCAGCGACGACGACATCTGGGACATCACTGCGATCTCGGCCTTCTTTGCACTGTCGAACCGCATGGCCAATGTCACCAATATGAAGCCGAACGACGAGTTCTATATGATGGGCCGGCTGCCGAAATAACGGCGCGATAGGGATACTCCTTTGCTCGACTGGTCGGACATCATCCTGCGCCTCGGCGTCGCCACCCTCGTCGGCGGTGCCATCGGCCTCAACCGCGACCTGCACGGCAAGCCCGTGGGCGTGCGCACGCTGGCGCTGGTCAGTCTGGCCACCGCCATGATCGTGGTGCTGGCCGATCCGCTCGGCCAGGGCGGCTTCACGGATGCCGGGAGCCGGGTCATTCAGGGTGTGCTCACAGGCGTCGGCTTTCTCGGTGCCGGCGTGATCTTTCACGCCGAGCACCATTTCCGCATCCGCGGCCTGACCAGCGCCGCCTGCGTGTGGCTGACCGCCTGTGTCGGCATCATGTGCGGCGCCGGCCACTGGCGTATCGTCACGGTCTCGGTGGCGATCGCCTTCCTTGTCCTGTTGTTTGGCGGCAAGCTCGAACGGGCCCTGCATCGCGTGCTCGGCGGCAAGGGCGATCCCGCGTCGCTTCCGACGGATGTGCCTCAGTCGTCGGACGCCGGTCCGCACCAGCCCGGCAGATAGATCGCATCCTTGCTCTTGGCGATCGCCAGCGCCTTCTCCAATGCCTTGGCGAAATCGGCCTCGACCTCCTTTGTGGAGAGCCGGCGGCGAAACAGGTCCGCCCACAGGAATTCGCTGAACGGCGTGGTGTCCTTGGCATAGCCGCCGGCGCGGCGAATTTCACCGGCAAGGCTGCGGAACGGATCATCCTTCAAGCCCGTCACCGATTTCGGAATGTCCTTGAAGTGCCGCCGTTCGCCCTTGGCGTCATAGGGATAGGCCCAACGGCGGTGATCGAGCACGCCCCAGAATGCTTTCACATCGACCATCGTGAGATCCGCGATCACGGTGACGAGCACATCCTTCACGCCTTCGTCGTGCAGCGCCCGTGCGAGATGATGGTGATCGACCACGTAATGGAGCTGATCCGGCCCCAGCACCACGGGAATCATGTGCCGGCCGAGCAGTTCGGCTTGTTTGCGCTTTGACTTGTGCGCGCGCCAGCGTTGGCGCTTCTCCTTCACCTCGCGCATGCCCACCGTCATCTGCGTTGGCCGCAGCGACAGGATCGGGACCGGATGCAGCAGCGGTTCGCGTGTGTTTGGCATGTGGCCTCCCATATCTGGCGTTTGTCCAGAACCAACTATGGCATGGCCGCCGGGCTGATACTGATCAGTTCCACGTCATCTCGGGCAATTGCCGCATCCGTGCCATGCGGACTTTCGCTGCGCAAAGCAGCCGCCTCGTGTTACAATGCACCATTGTATGCGCAGACCACCGACAATGAAGACCCAGCAGCCGATTGTCAGAGAGGATGAAGAGCACCGCGTGCTTCGTTTCGTGCCGCGCACCTCGGATACACTGCCACACCATCCCACCACTCCCGCCGAACACCCCCGCCGCCAGACCACCGGCGCCAGCGACCTGTCCCGCTATCAACAGGCCCAGGACGACCCCGATGACTTCCGCCACCGGATGCTGGCCAATAGCGCAGCCTTCGGCTTTACGGTGATCCTCGTGGGTGTCGGGATCTGGCTCGCGATCAGCATTGCCGATCTCCGCAAAACCCAGGATTGTGTCCTGATGGGCCGTCGGGACTGCGCCCACATTGTTGCGCCGCACAGCTGAGGCGCGCCAAACCCTCTTTCCACATCCCACAGGGGCTGGTGAGCGGGCGCTCAACTGCATTGAACTGCCGCCCCCGCTCCGATATACGGGCAATCGACTCTATACGGCGGACCGGGACTACCCGGGGCGAAGCCCTGTGTTTGCGCGCGCCGATCGAACATTATCTTCAATATATCAAAGGCTTAGTAATGTCCTCCACATTCGATCAGGTCGCCACAATCATCGCCGAGACTTGCGACATCCCCCGCGACACGATCACGCCGGAAAGCCACGCCATCGACGATCTGGGGATCGACAGCCTCGACTTCCTGGATATCGCTTTCGCGATCGACAAGGCGTTCGGGATCAAGCTGCCGCTCGAAAAGTGGACCCAGGAGGTCAACGACGGCAAGGCGACCACCGAGCAGTATTTCGTCCTGAAGAACCTCAGCGCGCGCATCGACGAATTGGTCGCGGCCAAGGGCGCGTAACGCCCCGCCATGAACCTCGAATATTTTCACCTGATCGACCGCATCACCGACCTCAATGTCGGTGAACGGACGATTGCGGTTGAAGCGAACGTCCCTGAAAAGAGCACCATCTTCGAGGGCCACTTCCCGGGCTACCCCTTGATGCCCGGCGTTCTGCTGATCGAATCGATGGCTCAGACGTCGGGCTGGCTGCTGATCGCGCTGATGAAGTTCGAGCGTATGCCGTTCCTGGCCGCGGTGAAGGAAGCCAAGATGCGCACCTTCATCACGCCGGGCACGAAGCTGGACATCAATGCCAGCGTACTGCACGAAGGCGACGGCTTCTACATGACCACCGTCAAGATCAAGGTCGATGGCAAGCTGACCTGCAACGCACAGCTCACCTTCAAGACCGTCCCGTTCCCCCATCCGGATTTGCGCGGGCACATGGATATCGTGGCCAAGCGCATCGGATTTCCCCTACAGGCGATCACCAATGGCTGAAACCCGACCGATGACATCCGAGCCGGTGGAAGCGTGGATCACCGGGATCGGCCTCGCCACCTCATTGGGCGAAGGCCCTGACGCCCATTGGGATGCGTTGAACAACAAGCGCATCAATGTCGATGAAACCGGCTTCGCACCGAACATCGTCCACCCCCTCGCGCCGGTCTCCTATGACGCGCAGATCCCCAAGAAGGGTGATCAGCGGCAGATGGAAGCGTGGCAGCGGATCGGCACTTATGCAGCCGGCCTCGCACTCGATGCCGCGGGCGTGAAGGGCAACAAGGACATCCTGTCGAGGATGGACATGATCGTCGCCGCCGGTGGCGGTGAGCGAGATCTGGCCGTGGATTCCGGCATTCTGAATTCGGAAGGCTACGGCGCGGCATCGCCGGGCCTGCTGAACGAAAAGCTCCTGAACGATCTTCGTCCGACCCTGTTTCTGGCGCAGCTCTCGAACCTGCTGGCCGGCAACATCGCCATCGTGCACGGTGTCACCGGCTCCTCGCGCACCTTCATGGGCGAGGAAGCGGCCGGCGTCGACGCTGCGCGCATTGCGCTGGCACGCATCGCCTCGGGCCAGAGCGACATCGCACTGATCGGCGCCGCGCATAACGGCGAGCGCAAGGATCTGCTGCTGCTATACGAATTCGACGACTTCAACCTGAAGAACAAGTTCGAAACCGTGTGGGCACGCGAGAAGAATTCCGGCTTTGCGCTCGGCTCTGCCGGCGCGTTCCTCGTCATCGAATCGAGGGCGCATGCCGAAGCGCGCGGCGCCAAGCCGCTGGCACGGTTGAAGCGTGTCGTTGCAGATCAAGCCCGTCGCAAAACGCCGGGCGAAGTCACAACGTCGCTGCAAAAATTGTGGTCGCAGCTCGGCGCCAGGAACGACGCAGCGATCATCACCGGTGCGACCGGTGCCGAGCCCGTGACATCCGAAGAGCGCGCCTTCCTGAAGGATCATGCCGATGTCGCCATCCGCGGCACCGGCACCCTGTTCGGTCATACGCTCGAAACCCAATTCCCGCTCGGCCTCGGCCTTGCGGCCCTTGCGATCTCGCGCGGCGCGATGTTTCCGCCGCACGATTCAACCGGCCTCGAGATTGAAAAGTCCGGCAAGCCCACCCAGATTGTCGTAATCGGCGCCGGCCATTGGCGCGGCGAAGGCATGGCATTGGTTGAAGCCATCTAGAGTCCTACTGGCTCTGGATTTTTCTTATGGTTGAGCAAGATCCTATCCGAAAACCGGCATCCACTTTTCGGGATCATGCTCAAGTTAAGCGGTCGATGCGACCGACGGAGAGAGCATGACTGCAACGCGCGATAAATTCGGCCGACCGATCGTTGTTGTCACAGGCATGGGTGTCGTGACATCGCTCGGCGCCGGCAAGCAGGACAACTGGGCCAAGCTCACCGCTGGCGAATCCGGCATTCGCACTATCACGCGCTTTCCTGTCGACGGCATGAAGACGACGATGGCTGGCACGATCGATTTCGTGCCGGTCGAGCCGTTCTCCTCCACCGATCTCTCCGAGAAGCTCGGCGAACTCGTCACCGAGGAAGCGATCGCGCAGGCCAATATCGGCCGCAAGGGCGACTTCCCCGGCCCGTTGTTCCTCGCGGTCGCTCCCGTCGAAGTCGAGTGGCCGCAGCGCCAGGTGCTGGCAAAGGCCGCCGGCGCCAATAGCGACATCAATTACGACACGCTGCTGCGCGTCGCCGGCGGCGGCAAGTTCGTTCAGTATCACCGCCGCTTCCTGTTCGGCTCGGTTGCCGACCATCTCGCGGACACGTTCGGTACTAAGGGCTCTCCGATCTCGCTGTCGACCGCTTGCGCCTCCGGCGCCACTGCGATCCAGCTTGGCGTCGAAGCGATCCGCCGCGGCGAAGCCGACGCGGCGCTGTGCGTGGCCACCGACGGCTCGGTGAACCCGGAAGCGCTGATTCGCTTCTCGCTGCTGTCAGCACTCTCGACCCATAACGATCCGCCGGAAAAGGCTGTCCGTCCTTTCGCCAAAAACCGCGATGGATTCGTGATGGCCGAAGGCGCCGGCGCACTGGTGCTGGAAAGCCTGGAAGCCGCGACCGCGCGCGGCGCCAAGATCCTCGGCATTGTCGCGGGCTGCGGCGAACTCGCTGACTCCTTCCACCGCACCCGCTCCAGCCCGGACGGCAAGCCGATCATCGGCTGCGTGAACAATGCGCTGGTGGATGCCGGCCTGACGTCGGACCAGATCGACTACATCAACGCCCATGGCACCGGCACGCCGGAAAACGACAAGATGGAGTATCTCGGCATTTCCAGCGTGTTCGGTGAGCGCGCCAAGGAAATCCCGGTCTCGTCGAACAAGTCCATGGTCGGCCACACGCTCTCCGCCGCCGGTGCGGTCGAGGCAGTGTTCTCGCTACTGACCCTCGAACACCAGCGGATCCCGCCGACCATCAATTACGATGTTCCCGATCCGGCCATTCCGTTCGACGTGGTTCCCAATACCGCCCGCGATGCACGCGTAACGGCCGTGATGTCGAATTCCTTCGGCTTCGGTGGCCAGAATGCCTCGCTGATCCTCACCGGCGAGCCCGTTTAAGGGCTCCCCGGCCCCGTTGCCCCCCTCGCCGGTTGACGTCATGACGTGAACCGGCGATACGCAGGCCATCCGAAATCAACCTTTCTTGCCGGAGACGCGGTTCATGCGTGCGCTCAATCTTGTTGCCGATCGCGAGCTTGTCGTCGTCGACGTGCCCCCGCCCCCGCCGCCTGCTGCCGGCGAAGTGCAGATCCGCGTCAAGGCTGTCGGCCTGAACCATATCGACGTCTGGGGCTTCCGCGGCATGGCCTTCGCCAAGCGCAAGCTGCCGCTGTCGATCGGCGCTGAAGCCTCCGGCGAAATCGCCTCGGTTGGCGAAGGCGTCACCAATGTGAAGCCGGGCCAGAAGGTCGTGATGTATGGCGCGTTGACCTGCGGGCACTGCAAGGCCTGCCAGGAAGGGCGCGACAATTTCTGCGAGAATGTCGGCGGTCTTTATGGCTTCCACATCGACGGCTTCTCCCGCGAACTGATGAATATGCCGGCACGTCTGGTGATTCCCGTTCCCGACGGCGTCAGCTTCCGCGACGCCGCCTGCGCCCCGATCGCCTTCTCGACCGTCCAGCACATGCTGTTCGACAATGCCAAACTGCAGCCCGGCGAGACCATTCTCGTCCATGCCGGCGGCTCCGGCATCGGCACGGTGGCGATCATGATGGCGAAGAAGATCGGCTGCACCGTCATCACCACTGTGGGCGACGACAGCAAGATCGAAGGCGTGAAGGCGCTCGGCGCCGACCACGTCATCAACTATCGCAAGGATCGCTTCGAGGGCGAGACCCGCAAGATCACCAAGAAGAAGGGCGTCGATGTCGTGTTCGAACACGTCGGCGCCGACACCTTCAATGGTTCGCTGCTGGTGATGAAGCGCGGCGGCCGTCTGGTCACCTGCGGCTCGACCTCGGGCCCGACCACCACGATCAACCTGATGCAGCTATTCCAGCAGCAATACCGCATCTTCGGTTCGTTCGGCGCCACCATGAAGAACATTGCCGAGAGCCTCGACAAGATGGCTGACGGCATGCTGCCGGTGATCGACACCGAAGTGCCGATCACCGACGTCGAGACCGCGCTGAGGCGGATGGAAACCCGCCAGGTGTTCGGCAAGATCATCGTTCACTTCTGATGCTCCGCCTGCTGCTTCGCACCAAGGCCCGCATTCGCGATGCCCTGAAGCCTGCAGGCGACGCCGCTGTCGGTGCGCTGACGATCGCCATCCTGCGCACCACGCGCTATTTCGATCCGGTCAAGACCGCCAACCGGTTCGGCAAGATCACGCAGCGCATCGGGCCGCTGTTTCGCGAAGACAAGATCGGTCGCGCCAATCTCACAGCCGCCTTCCCCGAAAAATCTCCGGAAGAGATCGAGAAGATTCTCGCCGGTGTCTGGGACAATATGGGCCGCGTCGGCGCGGAATTCGCGCATCTCGACCAGATCTGGGATTACGACCCGGCAAATCCGACCAAGCCCAGCAATGTCGAGTTCTCGGCACGGACGGCAGAAATTTTCGATCAGCTCCGTGACGACGGCAAGCCGGCGCTGATTTTCGCCAGCCATCTCGGCAATTGGGAAATTCCAGCACTTGCAGCCGTTGCTCATGGCCTCGACGCAGCCGTGCTGTATCGCCGGCCGAACAGTGCTGCCGCTGACCGCGCCATCCATCAGACGCGCGCAATCAACATGGGCAATCTCATTCCGGCCAGCCATGATGCGCCGCTCAAGCTTGCGCACGCCCTGAACGAGGGCAAGCACGTCGCCATGCTGGTGGATCAGTGGTTCACCAATGGCGTCCCGGTGGACTTCTTTGGTCGCAAGACCAATGCCAATCCGATGCTGGCGCGGCTGTTGCGTCAGGTCGATTGCCCGATCCACGGTGTCCGCATCATCCGTCTGCCAAACCACCGCTTCCGCATCGAGGTTTCCGAAGAGGTGAAACCGGTGCGCGACGCCAATGGCAAGGTCGACGTTCAGGGCACCATGCAGGCGGTGACGTCGGTGCTGGAAGGCTGGATCCGGGAGTATCCCGAGCAGTGGCTATGGCTGCATCGGCGCTGGCGGTAGCGCTCAGCGTCCCGTTTTTACCTTCGTCCACAGCCGGTTGATCACCCGCTGCGTGCCGGGATCGCGTGCGGTGATGACGAACAGCTTCTGCAGCATAGCGTCGTCCGGATAGATCGTCTTGTCGTTCAGGACTTTCGGATCGATCAGCTTCTGGCTGGCGAGATTGCCGTTGGCATAGCCGAGGAAGTTCGAATTCTTCGCCGCGACATCCGGTCGGTAGAGATAGTTGATCAGTTCATAGGCTTCATTGACGTTCTTCGCATCGGCCGGGATCGCCAGGTTGTCGAAGAACATCTGCGCGCCCTCCTTCGGCACCGCATAGCCGATCTCGACGCCGTTCTTCGCTTCATCGGCCCGCGCCCGCGCCTGAATGATATCGCCGGACCAGCCGACCACGAGGCAGATCTCGCCGGTTGCCAGCGCGCTCAGATATTCCGATGAGTGAAACTTGCGAACATTGCCCCTGATCTTGCCGACAAGATCGGCGGCCTTTTCGAGATCGGGCTGTTTGGTTGAATTGGGATCGAGGCCGAGCGCATTCAACGCCGCCGGCAGAATGTCATCGGCGGAGTCCAGCATATGGACACCGCAATCCTTGAACTTCGCCAAATTCTCCGGCTTGAAGATGATGTCCCAGCTATCGATCTTCGCATCCGGCCCTAGGATTTTCGCGACCTGTTTGACGTTGTAGCCGATGCCCGTGGTGCCCCACATGTAGTTCGCGGCAAACTGATTGCCGGGATCGTAAATCGCGAGGCGCTTGGTCACTTCCGGCCAGGCATTGGCGAGGTTCGGCAGCTTCGCCTTGTCGAGCTTCTGGAATACCTTTGCGGTGATCTGGCGCTGCAGGAAATACGCCGTCGGCACCACGACGTCATAGCCGGATTTTCCGGCTAGCAGCCGCGTTTCCAGCGTCTCATTGGCGTCGAACGTGTCGTAGACGACCTTGATGCCGGTTTCTTTCGTGAACGCCTCCAGCACGCCGGGCGCCATGTAGTTCGACCAGTTATAGAAGTTGACGACACGCTCTTGCGCATATGCAGGCAAGGACCACAGCAGCGCCGCGCCGACGACCCACGCGATCCCGTGCTTGCCCATGTTTGTCAACTTCCCTAGCGGCGGTGAACGGCGTTGGACAGGCGCTCCAGCGCGGTGTCGAGCGTCGCGTCATTCTTCGCAAAGCAGAACCGCACCACGGACGTCACCTTGTCCTGCTCGTAGAAGGCCGACACCGGAATTGCCGCGACTTTGTAGTCGTAGACGAGACGCCGGCAGAACTCCTCGTCGGTCTCGTTCAGCCCTAGCGGCGACAGATCGACGGTGAGGAAATACGTGCCCTGCGACTTGATGACGGGAAAGCCGATGCTTTCCAGACCAGCCGCCAGTCGATCACGGCTGCGTGCGAGATCAGCGCGCATCGTCTTGAAATAGTCGTCGGACTTGCCGAGGCCATAGGCGACCGCGACCTGCAGGTTCGGCGCGGTCGTGAAGGTCAGGAACTGATGCACCTTGGCGCAGACTCGCAGCAGATGAGGTGCTGCGCAGACAAAGCCAATCTTCCAGCCGGTTAGCGAAAAGATCTTCCCGGCGGACCCGACCTTGATGGTGCGGTCGCGCATGCCGGGAATGGTGATCAGCGGGATATGGTCGTGGCCATCGAAGGTCACGTGTTCCCAGACCTCGTCGCAGATCGCAATCGTATCGAATTCCTGACAGAACTTCGCCAGCAGTTCGAGATCCTCGCGCGGCGACACCACCGCGGCCGGGTTGAGCGGGCTGTTGAACAGCACGGCCTTGGTCTTGTGATTGAAGACCGCGCGCAGGTCTTCTTCCGTGAGACGCCAGTGCGGCGGCTTCAGGCTGACCAGACGCGGAATGCCGCCAGCCTGACGGATAATCGGCAGATAGGAATCATAGACCGGCTGGAAGCACACGACCTCGTCGCCGGGCTCGACCACTGCGAGGATCGACGAGGTCAGCGCCTCGGTACCACCGGAGGTCACCATCACCTCGGTCATCGGATCGAGCGTGAGCTTGTGCCAGTGCTGATAATGCGTGGCGATCGCCTGACGCAGCTCCGGGATACCCATCATGGACGGATACTGGTTATAGCCGTGCAGCGTCGCGTCCGCCGCCGCCTGCCGGATATCGTCCGGACCGGGATGATCGGGAAAGCCCTGCCCGAGATTGATGGCGTTGTGGTCGCGCGCAAGCTGCGACATCGCCTCGAACACCGTGACGGGCAGCTCAGAGAAGATCTTGTTCATCGAGGGATCAGCCAGCCTTGGTCGGCAGGCCTGCAGCCTTCCAGCCCAAAATGCCGCCGGCAAGGTGCTTGTCATAGGCAAAGCCATCGGCCTGCGCGGCCAGCGAAGCCGTCACCGAGCGCTTGCCGGAGCGACATGCGAAGACGATCTGCTTGCCGGCCGGATCGGGCAGATCGGCGCTGTCGAAGCCCGAGAGCGGTACGACGACGGCGTCCGGATAGGCTTCGACCGCAACCTCGTTGGGCTCGCGCACGTCGACCAGCAAATACTTGCCGTCGGCGATACCCTTGGAGACTTCCTCCGGCGTCAAATCGTGAACGGTATGAGCTTCACCTGCCACCACAACCTCCTGGTGCCCCGGCATCCCGGAGCAAACGCGAAGGGGCCCAAATGGCCCCTGTTTTCGGGCGCCAAAGTCGCCTCTCGCGCGGCGAAAATCAAGCGTCAGGAGGGGTTAAATGGTCACTTGCGTCCCCACCTCCACCACCCGCCCCGTGGGGATCTGGAAATAGTCCGTGGCGTCATTGGCGGTGCGGCTGAGCGCAATGAACAGATGATCCTGCCAGCGCGGCATACCGGAATGCGCCGCCGGTTTCAGGGCGCGCCGCGACAGGAAGAACGACGTCGACATGATGTCGAACTGCCAGCCGGTCTTGCGCGCGATCGCCAGTGTTTTCGGTACGTTCGGTGTCTCCATGAAGCCGAAGCGCATGGTCACCTTGGAGAAGGTCGCGCTGATCTCCTCCATGCGGATCCGTTCGCTGGGGTCAATACGCGGCGTCGGCGCCGTCTCGATGGTGAGAATAACGTTCTTCTCGTGAAGCACTTTGTAGTGTTTCAGGCTATGCATCAGCGCCGTCGGTGCGCAGTCGGGATCGCTGGTGAGAAATACCGCCGTTCCGGCAACGCGTTGCGGCGGACGCTTCTCCAGCATGGCAACGAGATCAGCCAGCGGAAATTCCAGCTTGCGCGATTTCTCGAACAACAGCCGGCTGCCGTGGCGCCACGTATACATCAAGAGAATGATCACGCCGCCCATCGCCAGCGGCACCCAGCCGCCGTCGAAAACTTTCAGCAGGTTCGCGGACAGGAACGTGACGTCGATCACCAGAAATGGCGCAATCAATGCTGCAGCCGCGATCGGCGACCACTTCCAGCCGCGCCAGATCACCACAAAGCCCATCATCGCAGTGACCACCATGGTGCCGGTGACCGAGATGCCATAGGCCGAGGCCAGCGAGCTTGACGACTTGAACAGCACGACAAGTACGATCACCGCGATCAGCAGCAGCATGTTGACGCGCGGAATATAGATCTGGCCGGAATGACTCTCGGACGTATGGCGTATCTCGAAGCGCGGCAGCAGGCCGAGCTGGATCGCCTGCCGCGTCAGCGAATAGGCACCGGTGATCACAGCCTGGCTGGCGATCACCGTCGCAGTCGCTGCGAGGATCACCATCGGGATCAGCGCCCAGTCGGGAAACATCAGATAGAACGGATTTTCCAGCGCAGTAGGATCGTGCATCACCAGCGCGGCCTGGCCGAAATAGTTGATGGCCAGCGATGGCAGCACGAGAAACAGCCAGGCCAGCTGGATCGGCTTTTTGCCGAAGTGACCGAGATCAGCATAGAGCGCCTCGGCGCCGGTCACGGCGAGAAACACTGCGCCCAGGGTCACAAAGGCGATGATGCCGTGATGGAACATGAAATAGATCGCATGCACGGGATTGAGTGCCGCGAGGACTTCAGGATGCTTCATGATCTGCGGAATGGCCGCTACCGCGATCACGATGAACCATAGGCACATGATCGGTCCGAAGAACGTCGCGACCTTCGCGGTACCGCGCGATTGCACGGCGAAAAGCGCCACCAGGATCACGATGGTGATCGGTACAACATAGGGATCGAAGGCGGTGGTGGCGAGCTTGACGCCCTCGATGGCCGAGAGCACGGACAATGCCGGCGTGATCACCGCGTCGCCATAGAACAGCGCCGCGGCAATGATGCCGAGCATCACCACCACGGTTCCGCTCGACCCGATTGCGCGCTGGGCCAGCGCCATCAGAGCCAGCGGGCCCCCCTCGCCGTTATTGTCGGCGCGCAGCAGCAGCACGACATATTTAAGCGTGACCACGATGATCAGGGCCCACAGGATCAGCGAGAGAACGCCAAGGATCGCTTCATTGTCCACGCCCGGCGCCTTGTGGCCTCCGGCCGCGATCAGCGCCTCACGGAGCGCGTAAAGCGGGCTGGTGCCGATGTCGCCATAGACGACCCCGATGCTGCCCATCACGAGCGAGCCGAAACCGGCCGTGGAGTGCCCATGGGAGGGGTCCGCCGGGGATGCCGCGGCGGGAGAAGCGCTATCGCTAGTCATGGAAACGGCCTCGACAACTTCTGATTGGAAGGTCTCTGAACAGCGGGGCAGCGAGGCCGTTCCCGGCCCCGATGATCACGCCCATTGTAGCGCAAATCCGGGAACCAGACATGATAAAAGGTTGGACTTAGATCGTCACCTGAGTACCGACTTCCACCACACGTCCTGTGGGGATCTGGAAATAGTCGGTGGCGTCGTTCGCCGAGCGGCTGAGCGCAATGAACAGATGGTCCTGCCACAGCGGCATCCCGGATTGCGCCGATGGCTTCAGCGAACGCCGCGACACGAAGAACGACGTCGCCATGATGTCGAATTGCCAGCCGAGCTTGCGGGCGACGACGAGCGCTTTGGGAACGTTCGGCGATTCCATGAAGCCGAAGCGCAGCTTCACCATCGAGAACTTGTCGCTGATATTCTCCATGCGAACGCGTTCTGCCAGATCGACCTTCGGCGTTTGCGCAGTCTCGATGGTCAGGATCACGTTGTGTTCGTGCAGAACCTTGTTGTGCTTCAGGTTATGCAGCAGCGCGGTCGGCACGAATTCGGGATCGCTGGTGAGAAACACCGCGGTCCCCTTCACCACATGCGGCGGGCGCTTTTCCAGACTCTTGATGAGATCTCGCAGCGGCACTTCGGTGCGACGCGTCTTGGTGATGAGGATCGCAGCGCCGCGGCGCCAGGTCCAGATCATGCCGGCCATCAGCACGCCGAACAGCAGCGGCACCCAGGCGCCTTCCAGCAGCTTCAGGAGATTGGCGCTGAGGAAGGCCAGATCGACGAACACCAGCGGCGCGATAACAGCAGCGGCAGTCGCCGCCTTCCAGTTCCATAACTTCCAGATCACCACAAAACCCATGATGCCGTCGGCAACCATGGTAGTGGAGACGGCGATGCCATAGGCAGACGCAAGACCGCTCGACGACTTGAACAGCAGCACCAGCAGCAATACGCCGATCAGCAGCAGCCGGTTGACGCGCGGCAGATAGATCTGGCCAGCATGGGTCTCCGACGTGAAGCGCACTTCGAAGCGCGGCAGCAGCCCGAGCTGCACCGCCTGACGCACCAGTGAATAGGCACCGGTGATCACCGCCTGGCTCGCGATCACGGTGGCAGCCGTCGCCAGCGCGATCAGCGGCAACAGCATCGATTCCGGTGCCATCCGATAGAACGGATTTTCGATCGCGGCGGGGTTCGACAGTACAAGTGCGCCCTGCCCGAAATAGTTGATCAGCAGCGCCGGCAACACGAAGAAGAACCAGCCGTACTGAATTGGCCTGCGGCCGAAATGGCCGAGATCGGCATAGAGCGCCTCGCCACCGGTCACGGCGAGAAAGACCGCGCCCAGGGTCACGAGACCAATGGTACCGTGGGTCAGCATGAACTGCACGGCATAGTACGGATTGATCGCCTTCAGCACCGTCGGATCATCGAAGATGTGCGAGGCACCCATCAGCGCGAGCGCCGTGAACCAGATGATCATCACCGGACCGAAGGCGGAGGCCACCTTGGCAGTGCCAATCCGCTGCACCGAAAACAACACGACGAGAATCGCGACAGTGACCGGCACGACATAAGGCTCAAGCGCAGGTGCCTTGAGCTTGAGGCCTTCCACCGCCGAGAGCACCGAGATCGCCGGGGTGATCATGGAATCGCCGATGAACATCGAGGCGCCGATCACGCCCAGCACCATCAGCGGCAAGCTCCGCCGCCCCAAAGCGCGCTGGCCAAGCGCCATGAGCGACAGTGTTCCACCCTCGCCATTGTTGTCGGCGCGGAGCAGGAACAGCACGTATTTGGCCGTCACGACGATGAACAGCGCCCACAGGATCAGCGAGAGCACGCCGAGCACGATGACGGGCGTAACCGGGGCGCCATGCGTCGCGCCGTGTACCGCCTCGCGGAACGCGTAGAGCGGCGACGTTCCGATGTCGCCGAACACGACGCCGATACTGCCGACCGTGAGCGACCAGAAGCCGGTATGAACCGGAACTTCGATCGTTCCCTCACCTGTTGTTTCCGTAACGGCCATTCTGCTCGTAACGCCTCTGGACAATCCAGACCCGGCTATGGCGTGCCGGGCAATGCCAGTCAACCGGGACACTAGCCTATCCTGCCGCCCGTCGCTTATGCCGGACGCGGCAAAATGGAGGTGGAGCAGCAAAAAAAGGAATTGACTGTTCTACGGCTTGAGGTTTGGCGGCAGAGGCGGGTCTTCCCGCATCAGCGTAATGGTCACCCGCCGGTTGGCGGCCATGGTCGGATCATCGGGGAACAATGGCTGGCTGTCTGCCTTGCCCGATACCGAGAAGATATGGGACGGCGGCAAGCCTTCCCTTTCCAGAATCTGCCGAACGACATTGGCGCGATCGGCCGACAGATCGAATGCATCATATTCACTGCGCGCAGGCACGAAGCCTGCGGCGGTGTGACCGACGATGGCCACGCGCAGCGGCGTCGCCTTCAGCGGTCCGGCAAGCTTCTGCAGCAACTGACGTGTGCGCTCATAGGGAACCTTTGATCCATCCGCAAACATCGAGCGGCCGTTCTGGTCGATGATCTCCAGATTCAGGCCCTGCTTGGTTTCCTCGAACATGATGTTCTTGGAGATCTCGTTGATCTCCGGCATGTCCTGCAACGCCTGCCGTAACGAGGCAGAAGCGAGCGCGAATTCGCGATCCATCTTCAGCTTGGCGCCGGCCGGGCGACCGCCCTTCTCACTCGGACTGGTGACGTTCGACGCATCTTCCGGAGATACATGGTCCTTGTTCTTCGTCAGACCGCGCGTCGGCAGGCCATCGGATTCGATCACACCGGAATAGCGTGAGTCCGACTGCACGCCGAACGCTTCGCGGACCGAGCCGGCGACGACCTTGAGCTTGGCGCCATCCGGGCTGGAGAACGCCACGAGCATGACGAAGTAACTGAGCAGCAGCGCCATGAGATCGGCGAAGGTCACGAACCAGCCATGGCCGCCGTGTGCTGCTCCGCGTTTTTTCTTCGCCATCGGTGGTTGCTCCGGGCCCGCCCCTGCGTCTTATGCGGGGACCGGCTCCCCCTCTTCATGGCGATGCTTTTCGGGCAGATAGGCGAGCAGCATTTCACGGACCAGCGCCGGGCTCTTCGAGTCACGGATCATGAGAATCCCGTCGATGATAAGCGTGCGGTTGGTTTCCTCGTCGAGCACTTTGACGTGCAGCTTGTCGGCGATTGGCAGACAGATGAGGTTTGCAACCAGCGCGCCATACAGCGTGGCGAGCAGCGCGACCGCCATGAAGGGACCCAGCTTGGACGGATCGGACATATTCGAGAACATCTGCACCATGCCCAGGAGTGTACCGATCATGCCGAAGGCCGGCGCACAGTCGCCGATCGCGCGGTAAATCTTCGAGCCTTCATCGAGATGCATGAGGAAGTTGTCGCGGTCGCGCTCGAGATTGTCGCGGATGAATTCGATGTCGTAACCGTCAGCGACGAAGCGGATGCCTTTGGCGAGAAACGGTTCGTCCGTCTCGACCTTTTCAAGTCCGACCGGCCCCTGCTTTCTGGCGATTTCAGCGATGCGGGCGAGTTCGTCGACAAGATCGCGCGCGGTCAGACGGCTCAGCGTGAATGCATATTTGGCGCCGAGCGGCAGACCATGAATGATGGCCGAGAGCGGAAAACGGATCAATGTCGCGGCGAACGAGCCACCGAAGATGATGATGACGGCGTGGATGTCGTAGAACATCCGGAAATCGCCGCCCATGAGGACCAGGGTACACAGCACGATGATGCCAGCGACGAGACCGACGAGTGTTGTGATATCCATATCAACTCCGACGCTACGCGTATCGAGCAACGCCCGTCCTGGACGGCGGCGCGCCTCGAAATCAGGCCGCGCAAAGCTACCTTAGCGATATCGCGATTAAGGACGCGTTACCGCTTCACCGCCTGTTAATGATAGATTAATGGCGCGCGCGTCCGTGGGACGGATACGGCGAGTTCGTTCAGTAGACAGATTGGGACGATTGTGCGGCGTCAGACAGCGCGCCGGACGACCACGAAGGTACGTGATTCCGGCGCGTGGGTCGGGTCATCGAGAAACTCGATCGGCTTGAGGCCGGCGGCCACGCAGAAGTCTGCGATCGTGTTCTTCGGCAAGGGCTTTGCACCGCGCCACGACGTATCCGCCGTCAACGGATCCCTGCCGAGCAGCGCCTTGATCCTCTGGATGACAGGCGTCGGGACGAACTTGGCGATATGCCAGAGGATCGTCGGATACTCATGCGCCGTTCGGAAGTGAATGAGTCCGAGCCCCGATGGACGCAGGATGCGGGCAACCTCGACCAGATTGGCCTTCACGACATCATGCGATGGCATGTGCTGAAAGACCTCATATGACCATACGAAGTCGGCGGTCTCGGATACCAGGGGAAACACGACGCCATCGCCTGCGACGAAGTCGAGATTGCTGAACGCTGCGGCCGCCGCCTTCGCCTTCTCAACCATGACGTCGGACACGTCGATGCCGACAGCCCTGGTGAAACGCCGCCCCAGGGCCTGTGTGAAACGCCCGACGCCGCAGCCGATATCGACCGCCGTCTTGCCGGCGGGATCAACTGCATATTTTGCGAGAACGGGATCGATCAGCAGCGTCGCGCGGTCGCGACCGAGCGCGAAGAATTTTTCGGGATCGTGATCCCACAGCTCGGTCTCGACGTAAAAGAACGGGTCACGATTTGCGCGCTCATTCCAAGCTTTCTTCATATCCTTGGTCTGAGGCAATACCGTCTCCAATGTCCGTTTTAACGGCGGAACCGGCAATTAGCCCGAAGCCTCCGGCCGCGCAAGCAACCGGAGCTGGTTCGGTATGGTCGGCATCTAACCTTTATTATTAGTCTTAATAGCCCTGCATTTCAGTGTATTTCCGACGAGCGCGCCATCGCCTCTTTCAGCTTCTCGAGCGTGAATGACGGGCTGCGCGCGATATCGAGAATGGGTGTCTCGCGGCGTCCGCACAGCTCAGCTGCCTCCGGAAGTTTCGCGGCGACATCGAGCGGGATCACGACCGCTCCGTGCTGATCGGCATGGATCAGATCGTCCGAACGGACACTCATGCCAGCCACGCGTATTTCCTGACCGAACTCGCTCACATGCACATAGGCATGCGACGGGCCGATGGTGCCGGCGAGGGCCTGGAAGTCCGGCGCCCATTGCGGGATGTCGCGGATCGAACCGTCGGTGACAACACCGAGGCAACCAAGCGCCTTGTGCACGGCGCTGTTCACCTCGCCCCAGAACGCACCATAGCCCACATTGGGCCCGTCGATATCCTGGATCACGCTGATGCGCGGACCGATGCCCGTACCGACATATTCGTAGTAAGCGAGCCGCCGCGCCTTCTGTTCGGCGGCAGGAAGGCCGGAAGCCATGGTCGCGCGAATGGTCGCGGTGCGCGCATAGCCGACGATCGGCGGGAGATTGGGAAACGGACAAACCAGCGGACGCGTGGTGTAGCCGATCAGCCGGCGCTCGGGTGCTACGATCTCCATCGCATTGCAGATGGTCGGCGTGTCATAGCGGCCCAGTGCTTCCAGAACGGATGCGGGCAGCGGACCGGTCGCGGAATTCGTCACGGCGTTTCTCCTGTGTGTGATTATCGCATCCCGTCTTCGCGGGACGTCGTCGTAGCTGAGTGACTCCGGATATAGCCGAGTTCGCTGCACGCCCAAAACGAAATACGGCTGCTCTCCTTCCGGACAACAACCGCATGAATTGTTCGTGAGATGAACAATCAGTTCAGGCGGGCGGGCCGCTCGTCCGGTGCGATCTCTGGTGCACCCGGCGTATAGGGCGCCGATGCATCGGGCGCCGCCGCATCGACCGGCACCACCGACTGCGCGGTAAGCGCGCGTTCCTGATCGCGATACGACTTCCAGCCCAGCGGCAGACTCAGCAGATACATGATCGAGAGTGCCGACAGGATGTGCCAGGGGTAGCCAATCAGCAGCGCAATGAAGAGCACGACGCCGACGAACACCGGCAGCACCATCTCGCGCGGCACCCGCATATTGACCGCCTTGCCGGAGAACACCGGCAACCGCGACACCATGAGGAAGCCGACCAGCAGCGTGTAGAGGGTCGTCAGGATGGCCGGCGGCATCGGCATGCCCAGGAAGCCCAGATAGATCGGCAGCATCACGGTCAGCGCGCCCAGCGGCGCCGGCATGCCCGTGAAAAAGTTGGCGGCGAAGGCCGGCTTGTCTGGATCATCCATGGTAGCGTTAAAGCGCGCCAGCCGCAGGCTGCCGGCGATGGCGAACACCATCGCGGCGATCCAGCCGGCATTGCTGAGATCGTGGAGCTGCCAGAAGTACAGGATCAGGCCCGGCGCCACGCCGAAATTGACGAAGTCAGCCAGACTGTCGAGTTCAGCGCCGAATTTCGACTGGCCCTTGATCATGCGGGCGACACGGCCGTCGACGCCGTCGAGTACGGCGGCGAACACGATGGCCGCAACCGCGAGTTCCATCCGTCCTTCGGTGGACAGGCGGATCGCCGTCAGGCCGGCGCAAATCGCCAGCAGCGTGATCATGTTCGGCACCAGCATCCGGATCGGAATGGTCCGGAACCGGCGACGGCGCGTCTCGGGCGATGGGCTATCTGGCATATGCATGGGTCAACCTTAGCAAACCCCACCCTGCTCCGCCATTGTGGCGTCCTGCAGCCCAAAACGGCGCGACAACGGGGTTAATTACCCCTCGGTCTACCAACCCGGCTTAATCGACGCGGTAGGTCCGGCCGCCGTCACCGATCCGGAAATCGGCCAGCACGGTTTCGCCGGCAATCGCGGTCTGGCCCACGGCCACCAGCGCCTTGCTGCCCTCCGGCAGGTAGATATCCAGCCGGGAACCGAAGCGGATCAGGCCGAAGCGCTCGCCGGCGCTCAGGGTCTGGCCCTCGCGCACGAAGGACACGATCCGGCGCGCCACGAGCCCGGCGATCTGCACCACGCCGATCCGGCCACCCGGGGTCGAAATGACCAGCGAATTGCGCTCGTTGTCCTCGCTGGCCTTGTCCAGCTCGGCATTGATGAACTTGCCTGGCCGGTAGGCGATGCGCTCGATCCGGCCAGCCACCGGGCTGCGGTTCACGTGGACGTTGAAGACGCTCATGAACACCGAAATGCGCAGCAGCGGCTGGTCGCCGAGGCCGAGTTCGGCCGGCGGCAGCACCGGCTGCACCATCGACACCTTCCCGTCGGCGGGCGACACCACGACGCCCTCGCGGGTCGGGGTCACGCGTACCGGATCGCGGAAGAACAATGCGCACCAGACCGTCAGGACCGTGCCGATCCAGCCCAGCGGCGTCCAGATCCAGAACAGCACCAAGCTCGCCAGCGCAAAGGCGCCAATGAACGGATAGCCTTCCTTGTGGATTGGCGGGATCTGGCCACGGATGGAATTTGCGATGGACATGGGTGCTTGAAACCTGGGTTTGGGCAGAATCTGGCCCTGCTTTAGCAGAGATTATTCCGCCGCGTCAGGCGTCATCAGGCGATCGTCGTCCACAACGGGCGGGGCGCGATTGGGGGCCGCAGCATCGTCATCGATCTGGGCGAGCCGTTCGCGGGCCTCCTGGGCCTCGCGCTGCCGGTTCCACATGCTGGCATAGAGACCGCCCGCAGCCAGCAGCTGGCCATGGGTGCCCCGCTCGGCGATGCGGCCCTGATCGAGCACGATGATCTCGTCGGCGCCGACGATAGTGGACAGCCGATGCGCGATCACCAGCGAGGTGCGCCCCTGCGAGACCTTTTCCAGCGCGTCCTGGATCTCCTGCTCGGTATGGCTGTCGAGTGCGGATGTGGCCTCGTCAAGCAGCAGAATCGGCGGGCCTTTCAGCACTGTGCGCGCAATGGCCACACGCTGTTTTTCACCGCCGGAAAGTTTCAGGCCGCGCTCGCCCACTTCGGTCTCGTAGCCCTTCGGCGACATCCGGATGAACGGGTCGATCTGCGCCATGCGGGCAGCTTCCTCGACCTCCGCGTCGGTTGCGTCCCAGCGGCCATAGCGGATGTTGTAACGGATGGTGTCGTTGAACAGCACGGTGTCCTGCGGGACCATGCCGATCGACTGGCGCAACGAGGCCTGCGTGACATTGCGAATGTTCTGGCCATCGATGGAGATCGTACCGCCCGATACATCGTACAGCCGGAACAGCAGCCGCGAGATCGTTGACTTGCCGGCACCCGACGGACCAACGATGGCGACCGTCTTGCCGGCCGGCACCTCGAAGGAGAGCCCCTTCAGGATCGGCCGCTCCGGATCGTAGGCGAAGCGCACGTCGTCGAAACGCACCGCACCCGATGTCACGAGCAGCGGCGGGGCGCCTGGAATATCCTTCACTTCCGGATTGCGGTTGAGGACACCGAACATTTTCTCGATGTCGATGATCGCCTGCTTGATCTCGCGATACACCATGCCCATGAAATTCAGCGGCTGGTAGAGCTGGATCATCATGGCGTTGATCATGACGAAATCGCCCACCGTGTGGGTGCCGTTGCGGACGCCAACCGCGCACATCAGCATCGTCGATGTCAGACCGAGCGTGAAGATGATCGCCTGCCCGGTATTGAGGACAGCCAGCGAGGTATAGGTCTTGACGCTGGCGCGCTCGAAGCGTTCGACCGTCTTGTCGTAACGTTCAGCCTCACGCGTTTCGGCGCTGAAATATTTGACCGTTTCATAGTTCAGCAGCGAGTCGATCGCCTTGGTATTCGCCTCGGTATCGGACTCGTTCATGTTGCGACGGATGGCGATGCGCCACTCGGTCGCCAGATACGTGTAGTACATGTAGACGACCACGGTGATCGCCACCACCAGCACATAGCGCCAGTCGAACTGCCAGAGCAGCACGCCCATCACCAGCAACAATTCGATGATGGTCGGCACCAGTTGCAGGATGACCATGCGCACGATGACTTCGATGCCTGCGCGGCCACGTTCGAGCACGCGGGTCAGACCGCCGGTCTTGCGCTCCAGATGGAAGCGCAGCGACAGTTCATGCATATGGACGAAAGTGAGATAGGCGAGCTTGCGCACCGCATGCATCGCTACCTTGGCGAAGATGCCGTCGCGCCATTGGGTGAAGACCGCCATCAGTACGCGGGTGGCACCGTAGCTGACGGTCATGGCGACCGGCGATGCGATCAGCCACAGCGTCCAGTTCGAGGACTGGACGGGAGCCGTATCAGCGCCGGTCAGCGCATCGATCGCCCATTTGAAGGTGAACGGCACCGTCAGTGTGGCCGCCTTGGCGACCAGCAGCAGCAGCATCGACCAGACGACGCGCATCTTCAGGTCGTCGCGGTCGCCCGGCCAGATATAGGGCCACAAATGCGCAAGCGTCCCGAACAGCGTGCCGCGCTCGATATAGGCCGGGTTAGGAGTTGTCTCGCCGTTCAGCGCGGGATCGGAATCAGACATGCACGGCGCCTGGAACGAACGGAGCGGCGGCCCGGGGCCGGCTCAAAATGGAGGTCGATTTCATTTGAATGCATATAGGCGCTTTGTCGGAACGTCGCACCCTCGGGGAGCATTCTTTTCCCTGCGCAGAGGTGTCCCGGGCAGGAATTTCCCGTATCGCGTTCATTCCGTGTCTTGACGCTGTTATCCCGCAGTGCCACATGGATTCTATGAGCACAATTAAAACGATCTGCGTCTATTGCGGCTCCGGCCCCGGTACCAATCCCAGTTTCGTCGAATCAGCAGTTGCGCTCGGCAAGATCATGGCCGAGCAAGGCATCGGTCTGGTCTATGGCGGCGGCTCCATCGGACTGATGGGTGCGGTAGCCAAGTCCGTACTGGACAATGGGGGCCGGGTTACCGGCATCATCCCGGAGTTCCTGACCAAGCGCGAAAACGCGATGACGGGCGCCCAGGAGCTCATCATTACCCATGACATGCATGAGCGCAAAAGGTTGATGTTCGAGCGCTCCGACGCCTTCGTCGCCCTCCCCGGCGGTATCGGCACGCTGGAAGAGCTGGTCGAACAGCTCACCTGGCAGCAGCTCGGGCGCCACAGCAAGCCGATCCTGATGGCCAATATCGATAACTTCTGGGAGCCGCTGCTCGAACTGCTCAAACACATGCGCTCGACAGCCTTCATCCGGCCGACACTGCCGCTAAATGTGCTGACGGCCGACCGCGCGGAAGACATCCTGCCCCGGCTCCGCACCGCTGCGGCGCTGGCCTCGGACGAAGCCAGGAAGCTGGCTCCGGACGTCGCGACACGGCTCTGACTAACCTCTCTCCGCTTGTGGGGAAGCGGTCGAAGCCAAGCGCCAATAACGCCTCAGATGAGGAGGAGCCAGCGTTTCACTCACCGGCTCCCTCTCACCAGGCTTGAATGACCTTTCGGAGCCTCGGCTTCAATACGAACTAATCGGACAGACTGATTTCTAATGTGAACTCCACGAGTCGCTGCCAAGCTCGTTTGGGCAGCACCGATGAGAAATTCTTTTTTGTTGGACGCAATGTTGCAACGAATTTGTTGGACGCTCTGTCGCGCCACACGGAATGCAAACCTTGCCTCGGCTTGCGCGGGCGCCTGCTCTCTTTTACGTCTCTGGAAATAACCTCGGAAACAGCACGTCGAGCGCCTCGACCGGGAAGCGCAACGAGACCGCACCTTTTGGCGTCTCCGATGCGAGCAGGCCGTCGGCGATGACATCGGCCAATACCCGTCGCGCCGTGCGATCCGGAAGTCCCGTGATACGAGAAATATCGCCACGTTCAAACTGTCCACGAATGAGCGCTTCCTCCAGAAGGCGTATGGCCTCTGGCTTCAGTGTGCTGCTGCGCTCGACATAGGTACGCAGGCGCTGGCCCAGACTATCGAGCTCGAACAGGCTGTCCATGAACTTCACCTGATCGAGACAGACCTGCAGGAACCACAGGATAAATTCGCTGAGCGCTTTGAGCGAGAGATTGCCGCGTCCGTCGAGATCGCCCTGACGCGGCGTGTCCGCCAAATCCATCATTCGCTTGTACTCGCTTGGCGTCTTCAGACCGCGGGCAAGACCGCGTGAGATTGACCAAAGGCCATGCGATCCTATTCCGGAAAGCTGCGCCATAGCATGACTCATCAGGCGGCTGACGCGACCGTTACCATCCGGAAAAGGATGGATGTAGTTGAAGCGATGATGGGCGGCGGCAATCGCCATGATGCGGCCCGCAGTCTTCAAAGATTTGAACGCATAACGCTGCTCGAAATATTTCATGAAGTCATCGACGCGCGCGCTTGATGGCGGGACATGCCGTCCAACTGCCACGTCGTGCTGCGGCTTCGAGCGCCACGCACCTGGCACCATGATGAATTCGGAATCCTTGCCGCTGATGCGCAACATATCTTCCGGCGCGTGGCGATAGAATTCGAGGTGGAGCCATTTGATGAATTCGATTGAGGCCGGCTCGCCGAGTTTGCCGTCGGAGGCAAGACGGTCGATCTCGGTTTGCACGCGCACATGCGCGGCAGCTTCGAGCTGAAGGTTCCTGCGGCCCTCGTCCTGGTCGAGCTTGCCTTCCAGCGCACGGGCAATATCTTTCGGGCGCGTGTTATGGCCCTCAATCAGGTTGCTGTAGTAGGTGTTCATCAGCCGCACGAGGTCGGCAAGGTTAGCAGCCGTGCGCGGATGCAACCCGACACCGAGTTTCGTGGAGGCAACAGACAGATCGGCGATCACGTCGGCGATGGCCTCGGATGTCTCTTCCAGCCTCGCAGGCTCAATGCGCTGTGGGGTTTCTTCTGTCATTTTGGCCGATCATACGATATCGCAAGATATTGATAATTCATACAAAATACGAAATTACCATTAATATTGGCCGATTTCTTGGCCGATCTTGAGGTTGATTACCGACCGCTCTTTCGACATCGTAAGCAATTGATCTTACAGCACAAATTTGTTTTCCGGGTAGATTTTGGCCGATGTTTTGGCCGGTCCTGTGCAAGGCGGAAAACACGATGAGGCTCCCGAAATCGCTTTTCTCGAAAGCGGGTTCGCGGAGCAAAACTACGGCGCAATATCGTCCTTCGGGAACGTCACCACCTCGATGCGATTGCCATCGGCATCGGCGATGAAAGTTGCGTAGTAGCGCACGCGATCATGCGGCCGCAGCGAGGGCGCACTTTCCGAGACGCCGCCAGCGGCCATGGCCGCCGCATAAAACGCATCCACTTCATCCATCGTCCTCGCGCGCAGGCAAAGATGCACACCGCTATCAAGGGATAGAGGCGCCATGCCTGTACGCAGATTGAGCCAGATTTCCGGATAGGCCTTACCGAACCCGACCATTGCCGGACGTGTGACCAGTCGGGACATACCAAGCGGCGCGAAACTGCGCTCGTAGAATGGCACGGCACGTTCGAGATTGCTGACCGCGATGGAGATGTGATCGATCATCGGTCTTCCTCCCCCGCCTTCTCATTTGAGTTAGGACGCCCCAGCTTCGCCCAGCGTTTTCTGCATCGTGGTGTTGGCAAGCCACTCGTCATTCAGCGGCACGCTGTTGCGTTGTGTGGGGATATATCCGCGTTTCCTGAAGAAGGGCTCGGCGGTGTCGCTGGCATCGACGGTCAGCAGCTTGGCGCCGCGTGCACCTGCCAGCCTCTCGATCGCATCGATCAGCAGCGATGCCACACCCTGCAGGGTGGCATTGGGATGCACGTAAAGCAAATCGATGTGGTTGGCGCCCTTCAGCGATGCAAAGCCGACCGGCACGCCGTCCAGTGTCGCGATCAGCGTGAGTTGCGACGCCAGCCGCTTGCCGAACGCCACTTCATCGTCGGCCGTGGCAGCCCAGGCTTCCTGCTGCGCTTCGCTGTAGTCGTCGCCCGTCAATTCTTCGATGCTGGCCACATAGATCGCAGCCGCAATCGCGGTGTCATCCGGCAGGAACGGCCGCAATGCCGGTTTTGCTTCACCCATGGCGCTCACCAGAAATCCACCAGCTTCAGTGCCAGCGCGATCGCGCCGACGATCAATGCCCATTTGAGGGCAATGTAATATTTCCAGTGTTTTGGAAACGGTGTGTCGGGTCGGCTCATCGCGCGATCTCCCAGGTGGTGCCTTCCTTCGAGTCCTTGATGACGACGCCCATGGCGGCAAGTTCGTCGCGGATACGATCGGACTCCTTGAAATCCTTGCGGGCTCGCGCGGCTGTACGATCCGCAATCAAACCATCAACCTTTGCTGCGTCGATCCCGCTAGCCTGTTGCTTGCGTCCATTCCATGCAGCAGCCGTTTCCGACAGGAAACCGAGCGCACGCAGCGACGCTGCAAATTGGCTGCGGTCGCCGTCATTGCCTGCTGCCGCACTGTTGCGAAGACCGTGCAACGCCGCAACCGCCAGCGACGTGTTCAGATCGTCGAACAGCGGCTCCATCACCTTGTCGGAGACGTTGCCACCTGCTGCATCCGCCGCGACCCAATACCAGTCATCGAGCGTCTTGGCGCTTTCTTCAAGACCCTTCACGGTCCAGTCGATCGGCGAGCGATAGTGTGTCTTCAGCATGTTCAGGCGCAGCACTTCGCCCGGCCAGTCGTTCAGCAATTCCCGGATGGTGAAGAAGTTGCCGAGGCTCTTCGACATCTTCTCGCCTTCGACCTGCAGGAAGCCGTTATGCATCCAGTAATTCGCCATCGCATGCGTACCGTGCGCGCAGCGTGACTGGGCAATCTCGTTTTCATGATGCGGGAAGATCAGATCGAGGCCGCCGCCATGAATGTCGAAGATCGTGCCGAGATAGGCCTCCGCCATCGCCGAGCACTCGATGTGCCAGCCCGGACGGCCCCTGCCCCACGGGCTTTCCCAGCCGGGCTCTTCCGCGGATGACTGCTTCCACAACACGAAGTCGGTCGGATGCTTCTTGTGCGCATCGACGGCGACGCGCGCACCGGCCTGCTGATCTTCCAGCTTACGGCCGGAGAGCGCGCCATAGTCGGCCATCGACTGGGTGTCGAACAGCACTTCGCCCGCAGCCTCATAGGCGTGGCCGCGCGCGATCAATTCCTTGATCAGCGTCACCATGTCGGTCTTGCCGTCGGACCGCGGAAGCACGAAGTCCGTCGCCCGCGGCTGATGGGTCGGCGGCAGGCAGCCCAGCGCATGAACGTCAGTCTCGAACTGATTGAACGTGGTCTCGGTGACGCGGCGAATGGCCTCGTTCAGCGGCAGGCCCGGAAAGTCGCGCAACGCGCGGTCGTTGATCTTGTCGTCGACGTCGGTGATGTTGCGGACATAGGTGACCTTGTCGGCGCCGTAGACGTGCCGGAGCAGCCGGAACAGCACGTCGAACACGATGACCGGACGCGCATTGCCGATATGGGCGAAGTCGTAGACCGTCGGCCCGCAGACATACATCCGGACGTTGTCGGCATCGATCGGCGTGAAGACGCGCTTTTCGCGGGTCAGAGTGTCGTAAAGGCGCAGTTCCATGGATGTCCGTCCCTAGCGGCCGGGCGTCCGATTATCTCACGTGAGAAAAGACGGCCTCAGCCAGCGAATCGCTAGCTCTTAATCTCGCGGCAAATGCCACAAATGGCGAGAGAACCGTTCATCGGGGCACCATGGGGCAACCCCAGGTGGCCCGTCAAGGGCGTGGAACAATGCCGTAAAGGGCTGATTTCGGCCTTAATCCACGGCTACGTCGCCCATGGTTAATGATTGTTAATCTTTGGGGCATATCGAATGAGGGCGAATTTCCTCATTCATTCGGTGAGTTATGAAATCCATTTCAGTCGTTCTGACGGCGGTCTTCGTTCTGGCTGCTTCCTCGGCGTTTGCCGATTCCCGCGTCTTCATCATCGCCAACCAGTCTGACGGTTACGGCATCGACCAGTGCCTCGCCCGCGGCGAGAAGTGCGGCGCGCATGCCGCAGCGTCTTATTGCAAATCGCGCGCCTTCGACCAGGCCGTCGCCTATCGCCGTGTCGATCCCGATGAAGTGACCGGATCGGTCCCGACATCAGGCAGCGCCTGCCATCACGGCAAATGCGACGAATTCGTCGCGATTACCTGCCAGCGCTGACATGCGGCGGCTTGCGACCTTGTTGCGTCGCGCCTGCGGCCACAGTGAGGCCCCGGAAACGACGTGACCCTGCCGCGAGAAGCGGCTATGGAAAGCCGCGTTCGCCGCCGCATTTTCATCGCGCGCGTCTGGCAACGTCGGCGAGAGGCTGGCCGCGGCATCGAAGCGCGCATCCACCTCGCTTGTTTCTGTCTCGCTCGCTTCTGACTCGCGCATTGGCCGGATATGTCTGACACTGTGACTGCTTCCCTCTCTCGCTGGGTTTTCGTTGGTGCCGCACTGATTGGTGCGCTGTCGCTGGGCACTCCTGCATCGGCGCAGAATGGGCCTCCCAGCTATCCCGCGCAGCAGGTCTATCCGCCGGGTCAGGCGCAGCAGCAGGGTTCTGCAAATCCGATGTGCGGGCGCCTGGAAGCGCAGCTTTCGACCATCGATCGCGGCAATGGCCTCGATCCTGCGCGCGCCGAACAGCTCCGCCGCTATGAGGAGGCCGCGTCCAAGCAGCAAAGCGAGCTCGATCGCGTCTCGGCGCAGGCCAAGCGGATGGGTTGTGACAGTTCCGGCTTCTTCTCGCTGTTCAACGGGCAGTCGGCACAGTGCGGCCCGGTCAACACCCAGATCCAGCAGATGCGCGGCAATCTGGATCAGATCACCACAAGCCTCGAACGCCTGCGCGTCGGCACGCCCGGCAGTTCGGATCGCGATACCCAGCGCCGCTCAGTGCTGCTGGCCCTCGCCCAGAACAATTGTGGCCCGCAATACGCCGCTGCTGCGCAGCGCGCGGCGCCGCAGAATTCCGGTCCCGGCGGTTTCCTGAGCAACCTGTTCGGCAATAACGAGCCGAGCCCCGGCGCGCCGCCGCTGGACGGAAATATGACGCCCGTGCCATCGGGCACCTATCGCACCGTCTGCGTACGCACCTGCGACGGCTTCTATTTCCCGATTTCGTTCGCGACGATCCCGGCGCGCTTCGGCGATGACGAGCGGACCTGCAAGAATCTCTGCCCGGCCTCCGACGCCAACCTGTTCACCTATCGCAATCCCGGCGAAGACATGAACTCTGCCGTCTCGATCTCGGGCCAGCCTTACTCGTCGTCACCGAATGCGTTCAAGTATCGCACCGAGTTCAACCCGTCGTGCTCCTGCAAGGCGCAGGGCCAGACCTGGTCGGAGGCGCTGAAGAATGTCGACGACAAATCGGCCGCGGAGAATGGCGACATCATCGTCACCGAGGAACGTGCCAAACGGATGTCGCAACCGCAGGCCAAGGGCACACCCGCCGCCTTGAAGAAGGGCGCGACGACCGATGCCCCTGCCGCAACGGCAGCTCCTGCGCAACCGGCGACGCCGTCCACACCGGGTCAAATCCGCACAGTCGGTCCGCAATTCCTGCCGAACAACGCGCCGCGCTAGGCGGCGCACGTCCTACCCGTCGAACGCTTCCGCGGAGCCCTTGCCGGCGCGCGTCACAAGACCTTCGTCCGGCTTCGGCAACGGATTGGCCAGGTCGCGAAACTTGTTGGTGATCGGATAGCGGCGATCCCGACCAAAATTCTTCCGCGTCACTTTCACGCCCGGCGCAGCCTGCCGGCGCTTGTATTCGGCGATGTTGAGCAGCCGATCGATCCGCGTCACGACGTCCTTCTCGTAGCCGGCCGCGACGATCTCCGACAGCGGATCCTCGCGCTCGACGAGACGTTCGAGAATGCCATCGAGAATATCGTATGGGGGTAGTGAGTCCTGATCGGTCTGGTTCTCGCGCAGTTCAGCCGTCGGCGGGCGCACGATGATGTTGTTCGGAATCACCTCGCCATCGGGGCCCATCGCGATGTCCGGCTTCCATGAATTGCGCAGCGTCGAGATGCGGAACACCTGGGTCTTGTAGAGATCCTTGATCGGGTTGAAGCCGCCATTCATGTCGCCATAGAGTGTGGCATAGCCGACCGACATTTCCGACTTGTTGCCGGTGGTCACGACCATGGCGCCGGTCTTGTTGGATATCGCCATCAACAGCGTGCCGCGGGTGCGCGCCTGCAAATTCTCTTCGGTGATGTCGCGCTCGAGGCCCTTGAAGGTGTCAGCAAGGATTTTTTCGAAGCCGTTGACGGCGTCCGCAATGGGCAGGATCTCGTAGCGGAAGCCGAGCGCCTTCGCGAGCTTGTCAGCATCGTCGAGCGACACCTGCGCGGTGTAGCGGAACGGCAGCATCACGCCGCGCACGCGATCGGCACCGAGCGCGTCGACGGCGATAGCCGCGCACAGCGCCGAGTCGATGCCACCGGAGATGCCCATGAGCACGCCGGGGAAGCCGTTCTTGTTGACGTAGTCGCGCAGGCCGAGCACGCAGGCGGCATAATCGCCCTCGTCGCCTTCCGGCACCGGCGCAATCGGTCCATTGCAGCGCCAATGACCGTCGCTCTTTTCGAAGGTCAGCGTGGTGATGCTCTCAGCAAAGGCCGGCAATTGCGCGCCGAGCGAATGGTCCGCGTTGAGCACGAAGGACGAACCGTCGAACACGAGTTCGTCCTGACCGCCGACCTGATTGAGATAGACCAGCGGCAACCCGCTCTCGGTCACGCGGGCGACCTGCACCGACAAACGCAGATCGTTCTTGTTGCGGGCGTAAGGCGAGCCGTTCGGCACGATCAGGATTTCGGCGCCGGTCTCCGCAAGACACTCGACCACGTTCTCGTAGTCGGCGGATTCCTCCATCCAGGTGTCTTCGCAGATCGGCACGCCGACGCGCAGACCGCGGATGGTGATCGGGCCCGACACCGGACCGCGCGCGAAGACGCGCTTCTCGTCGAACACGCCGTAATTCGGCAGGTTGACCTTGAAGCGGATGGCACTGATGCGGCCATCGTCGAGCAACGCACAGGCATTGTAGAGCTTGTCGCCATCGACCCAGGGCGAACCGATCAGCATAGCCGGACCGCTATCCGCGGTCTCGCGCGCAAGCTCTTCGATGGCCGCCCGGCAGGCCGCCTGGAAGGCCGGCTTCAGCACCAGATCTTCCGGCGGATAACCGGCGATGAACAATTCAGGAAACACGATCAGCGTCGCGCCGTCGGCTTTGGCCTGTGTCCTTGCGGCACGCGCCTTTGCGGCATTGCCGGCGATGTCGCCGACTATGGGATTGAGCTGAGCAAGCGTGATGGTGAAGCGGGCAGATTCTGTCATGGAAACATCCAAGCCTACCGGCCCACCCTTCGCAACTGCGTGTTTAAAGGAGCCCTATGCGCTCACCGAGCGCGAACAGCCAGGTCATGCCAGCGATCACCAGTGCCACGCCGACGGCCGCCGAGCCCATGTCCTTCACACGCCCGATTTGCGGATCGTGGTCGGTGGTGAGCCGGTCGGCAAGCTTCTCGATCGCGGTGTTGAGGAGTTCGACGGTGAGCAGCAACAGCACCACCGCCACCAACTCGAGCCGGCGCGCGGCAGTGGTGCCGATGACGAATGACAGCGGCACCGCGAGGAGCAGTGCAAACAGCTCCTCGCGAATGGCCTGCTCCGATCGCGTCGCGAAGGTCAGGCCATTCCAGGTGTTGATGCAGGCCCGCCAGAGGCGCGACAAGCCTAGAGACCCGATGCCACCGGCAGCGGCTCCGCCCTGTCGACGCGTGACGTCTTCAGCAATTCGGCGATCAGGAACGCCATGTCGATGGACTGCTCGGCATTCAGGCGGGGATCGCAGACCGTGTGGTAACGGTCATTGAGGTCCTCGTCCGAAATGGCGCGCGCGCCACCGGTGCATTCCGTCACGTTCTGGCCGGTCATCTCCAGATGCACGCCACCGGCATGAGTGCCTTCGGCGGCATGAACCTGGAAGAACGACTTGACCTCGGACAGGATGCGGTCGAACGGACGGGTCTTGTAGCCCGAGTTCGACGTGATGGTATTGCCGTGCATGGGATCGCACGACCACACGACCGAGCGCCCTTCCTTCTTCACCGCGCGGATCAGAGCCGGCAGATGGTCCCCGACCTTGTCGGCACCGAAGCGGTTGATCAGCGTCAGCCGGCCGGGCTCGTTGTCGGGATTGAGCACGTCGATCAGCTTGATCAGTTCATCCGGTTTCAGCGACGGGCCGCACTTCAGGCCGATCGGATTCTTGATGCCGCGGAAGTATTCCACATGGGCGTGATCGAGCTGCCGCGTGCGGTCGCCGATCCAGATCATGTGGCCTGAGGTCGCGTACCAGTCGCCGGTCGTGGAATCGACGCGCGTGAAGGCCTGCTCGTAGCCGAGCAACAGCGCCTCATGGCTGGTGTAGAAATCTGTCGAGCGCAGTTCCGGGTGGCTTTCCAGATTGAGGCCGCAGGCGCGCATGAAGTTCAACGCGTCCGAGATGCGATCGGCCAGCTCCTTGTAACGGCGCGACTGCTGCGAATCCTTCAGGAAGCCGAGCATCCACTGATGCACGCTGCCGAGATTGGCGAAGCCGCCGGTCGCGAAAGCGCGCAGCAGGTTCAGCGTCGCCGCCGACTGGCGATAGGCCATCAGCTGGCGCTGCGGATCAGGCACGCGCGATTCCGCCGTGAAGGCGATGTCATTGATGATGTCGCCGCGATAGCTCGGCAGTTCGACGCCGTTGAGCTTCTCCATCGGCGAAGAACGCGGCTTGGCGAACTGACCGGCGATACGGCCGATCTTCACCACGGGCAGCGCGCCGGCATAGGTCAGCACCACCGACATCTGCAGGAAGGCGCGGAAGAAATCGCGAATATTGTTGGCGCCGTGCTCGGCAAAGCTCTCGGCGCAATCGCCGCCCTGCAACAGGAAAGCTTCGCCAGCCGCCACGCGGGCGAGTTGCTTCTTCAGATTGCGGGCTTCACCTGCAAAAACCAGCGGCGGAAAGGTAGCAAGCTGCGCCTCGACATCGCCAAGGGCCTTCTGATCCGGGTATTCCGGCATTTGCAGCACGGGCTTGCCGCGCCAGCTATCGGGCGTCCACCGCTCGGACATGAAAATCACTCCTGAAAACCGCGCTTTATGGCTGCGGAGGCCGCGTTATACACAGCACAGATGGGGATCGCCAGTTCGAAATCCACATTGCGCCCCAAGCCCTTGCAGCCAAAGCCGAATTCGCATTTGCTAGGCTCGGGTAAGGAACATATGGGACACCACGGGAGAAACTGCGGTGCCGGAGGCTGCACTGGACGACGCATTTGCCGATGACATCACGTTCCAGGCGACCGACGGCTATTCGCTGGGCGCAACGCTATACCTGCCCCGTGGCGCCCGCACCCACGCCGTTCTGATCAATTCCGCCACTGCCGCCCCACGGAAAATCTACCGGGGCTTCGCCAGCTATCTCGCCAGCCGCGGCTGCGCGGTGCTGACCTACGACTATCGCGGCACCGGAGATTCGCGGCCCAAGGTCCGTCCCCTGTCCGGCCGGTCGAACGCGCTGGTGGGCTTCAAGGCGTCCATGACCGATTGGGCCGCGCGCGACGTCACCGCCGCGGTGAACTGGATGCGCGAGCGCTACAAGGCGATGCCGCTCGCCTTTGTCGGTCATTCTTTCGGCGGTCAGGCGCTCGGCCTGATCCCCAACAATTCGGAAGTCTCGCGCGCCCTGCTCATCGCCGCGCAGGCAGGCACCTGGCGGCTGATGACGCCGCCCGAGGGCTATCGCATCTATGCGCTGATGAAATTCGTCGGCGCGCCTCTGGCGCGCTTCATCGGCTATGCGCCCGGCAGGATAGGCCTCGGCTATGATCTGCCGAAAGACGTATTTCTGGAATGGGCGGGCTGGGTGACCAGCGATCACTACTTCTTCGACGACCGCAAGCTCAGGGCGCTGGTGAATTTTCCGCGCTACCGCGGCGAGATGAGGGCATTGAGCTTCTCGGACGATCCATGGGCAACACGCGCCGCCGTGGAAATGCTCTGTGCCGGCTTCACCTCGATCAAGCCCGAGATCGACAGTATCCGCCCCATCGAGGCCGGCTCGAAGAAGATCGGGCATTTCGGATTCTTCCGGCCGGAACACCGCGACACATTGTGGCGTGGCGCGGCCGAATGGATTCAGATGGAGAAATAGCGCAGTTCGTAGGATGGGTAGAGCGCAGCGAAATCCATCAATCTGTTCGGTGAAAGCGATGGGTTTCGCGAAGACGCTCTACCCATCCCACGATCGCAACGACGACGCCCTGGTCAAACTATTCCGCGGCTTCGCGCACGTAGCGCGCGGTCGGTGTGCGCATCGTCACGAGCTCCTCGGCGGCGCTCGGATGCACCGCCACCGTGGCGTCGAAATCGGCCTTGGTCGCCTTCAGCTTCACGCAGATGCCCAGCACCTGGATGAGCTCGGCCGCTTCCGGTCCGACAATATGGCAGCCGACGACAATATCCGTCGCGCCATCGACAACCAGCTTCATCAGCACGCGGCTTTCGCTGCCCGAGATCGTCGATTTGATCGACCTGAAATTGGTCTTGTAGATATCGACATGGCTGAAGGTGGCGCGCGCCTCTTGTTCGCTCATGCCGACAGTGCCGACTTCCGGCTGGGTGAACACGGCGGTAGGGATATTGCTGTGATCGACCTTCACGGTCTTCTTGCCGAACACCGTATCGGCAAAGGCATGGCCTTCGCGGATCGCCACCGGCGTCAGGTTGATCCGGTTGGTGACGTCACCGACTGCATAGATATGCGGCACATTGGTCTGCGAGAACTCGTTGACGATGATACCGCCATGGGCTGGCTTGAGCGCAACGCCAGCCTTCTCCAGGCCGAGATTGGCGGTGTTCGGATTGCGCCCGATCGCGAACAATACCTGATCGGACGCGATGCTTGCGCCGCTGGACAGATGCGTCGTGAATTCGTGCCGGTGCTTCTCGACCCCGGTCACCGTGCAGCCGGTCAGGATGGTGATGCCATCCTTCTCCATCTCGCTGCGGACATGGGCCCGCACGTCTTCATCGAAGCCGCGCAGGATGTTGTCGCCGCGATAGATCACCGTCACATCGGAGCCCAATCCTGCGAAGATGCAGGCAAATTCCAGCGCTATATAGCCGCCGCCCTGGATCACGATGCGCCTCGGCAGTTCGGGCAGATGAAATACCTCGTTGGACGAGATCACGTGCTCGATGCCAGGAATCACAGGCCCATGATTGGGCGCACCGCCGGTGGCGATCAGGATGTGTTTGGCGCGAACCGTTTCGCCGGTACCGAGGCGCAGCGTGTGCGGATCCTCGAACACCGCGCGGGTCTTGACGGTCGTCGCGCCGGTCTTCTCCACGTTGGACTGATAGATGCCCTCGAGCCGGGCGATCTCCTTGTCCTTATTGGCGATGAAGGTCGACCAGTCGAATGTTGCCGTCGGGATGGTCCAGCCGAATCCGGCCGCATCGTCGATCTCGCGCTGAACGTGCGAGGCATAGACCATCAGCTTCTTCGGCACGCAGCCGCGGATCACGCAAGTGCCGCCGAAGCGGTATTCCTCGGCAACCATGACCTTCGCGCCGTAGCCGGCGGCAATGCGGGCGGCGCGTACGCCCCCTGACCCACCACCGATGACAAACAGATCAACGTCGACGTCAGCCATGATCGCTCCGAACTGGGCGCTGAGACCCGGGATGACGGGCCTCAGCTTGCGCCCTTAGATTTCCTTGCCGCGCTTGCGCATTTCAGCGCGGAACATGCCGTTGACCTGCTCCGAAAACTGCTGCGCCCACTGCTGCATATAGGTCATGCTGGCAGAAATCGACTGGGGCTCCTGCACCAGAAGTTTCTGGCCGAGCGGCGACTTGTAGAAGGTTGCAAGGTCCTTCAACTCGGCCTCGGTGAAGTCGCTGGCATAGATCTTCGCCATCTGCTCGGTGATCTCCTTGTCGCGCCCGGCCATCGCCTGCGCGATGGTGATCGCGACCTCGTTGAGATCCTTCTGATAGTTCAGATTGCTCTGCAGCAGCGAATCCTTGACGCGCTGAACCATGTTCGGCACGGCATTGGCATACATCGCGCTGGCGTTCTTCATCGCCAGAATTTCCTTGGCGTAGCCGATGGCGGCGGGCGACGCCGGCTTGATCGGCCGGGCCTGTCCTTCCGGAGACGCCTGCTGCGCGGAGACCGGCAGCGCGATCACTGCAACGCTGAGCGCAAGACCAGCGGACAGCAGCATGTGCGAAAGCTTCTTCATTCCAATTCTCCCTGATTGCGCCGTTACGGACGCTCGAAAACGCGAATTCCCTGCGATCCGGCCAGCATCGCGGTGCTTGCCAGACCGATAAACAGACCGTGCTCGACCACGCCCGGAATGGCGCCGAGCAGCCCGGCCAGGCGAGGCGCATCGGTGATGGTCCCGAGCCGCGCGTCGATGATCCAGTGGCCGCCATCGGTGACGAAAGCATGACCGTCCTTGCCGCTGCGAATGGACATTTCGCCGGACAGGCCGCATTTGGCGAACACGTCGGCAATCGCGCGGCGCGTGGCCGACAGACCGAACGGGATCACTTCCACGGGCAGCGGGAAGCGACCAAGGGTCGGCACCCATTTGGAATCGTCGGCGATGACAATCATGCGATCGGACGCCGCCGCCACGATCTTCTCGCGCAGCAAGGCGCCGCCGCCGCCCTTGATGAGATTGAGCGCCGGATCGACTTCGTCCGCGCCATCGACCGTGAGATCGAGTCGATCGATCTCGTCGAGCGTGGTCAGCGGCACGCCGCAGCGTTCGGCGTCGGCACGCGTGGCCTCAGACGTCGGAACGCCAATGACCTTGAGACCGCCCGCCACGCGCTCACCGAGCAGTTCGACGAAATGTTTCGCTGTCGACCCCGTGCCGAGCCCGAGTTTCATGCCGTCGCGCACGTGTTCGAGCGCCTTGGCGGCAGCCTGTCGTTTCAGCTCGTCCATATTCATCGGCGCAGCAGTCCTTGCGGTTCAAAACGGTCCCGCGGACGGGATGCGCCGCATATCTAGCGACGTTTGGGGACAAGGAACAGGGCGAAGGACGTGCATCCCCCTGGAATGCTGGCCTGCATTCCAGGGGGATGCCGGACCGCGTCCGGCACCCCTTGCGGGATCGGTCGATGACCGGTAGCGATCCCCGCATGACAGATGCTTCCCCTGCCCCCCTCGTTGTTTTCGACCTCGACGGCACCCTCGTCGATACCGCCCCCGATCTCATCAGCGCGCTGAATCACGTGCTCCATCGAGAGGGGCTGGCCCCCGTTCCGCTGGAATCCGCGCGGAAAATGATCGGCCAGGGCGCCCGGCGCCTGATCGAACGCGGGCTCGAGCTGGAAGGGCGCGAAATGACCCCGGATGAGGTCACCCGCCTGACCAGGGACTTCATCGACTATTACGCCACACACATCGCCGACGAGTCCCGCCCCTTCGAGGGCCTGATCGCGGCGCTCGACGAGATGGCAGGGCGTGGCTACCGCTTCGCGGTCTGCACCAACAAGCTGGAATGGCTGTCGAAGCTGCTGCTCGAAAAGCTGGAGCTGACCGACCGATTCGCGGCAGTCTGCGGCGCTGACACATTCGGCGTCTCGAAGCCCGATCCGGTCATCCTGCAGCAGACGGTCGCGCGCGCTGGCGGCGTGATGTCTTTGGTGGTGATGGTCGGCGATGCCGGCCCGGATGTCGGTGTGGCACGGCGCGCCAATGTGCCGGTAATCGGCGTCACATTTGGCTATACGGACGTCCCAATTGCCGAACTCAAGCCCGACATCGTGATCGACCATTTCCGCGATCTGCCGGCGACCATCGAGCGTCTGATGCCCATATGTGCCGCCTAGCCTGTTCATTTAATTGAGCTTCTCAGGTTTTTTCGGCGGCGCCATTAACCATCAATTAACTATAGGTGTCCTGCGTGTTGCGTCATATGTGCGACGCTCTTATGGTTGCGTGGGGATGGCGGCTAGCCGCAAAAGTGACGGATGATACCATGCGTAGAGTAATAGTTTTGGCAGCAGCAGGTCTGAGCCTGGCCGGTTGCGCTTCGTTCTCCATGGACTCGTTCAAGTCGGCACCGGAGCCGGTTACCGTCCAGTTTGACTCCGTGCCGCCCGGCGCAGAGGTGGTCACCTCGATTGGCCCGAGCTGCAAGACGCCCTGCTCGCTGCCTCTGGCGACGGAAACCGGGTTCAGCGCGACCTTTACCCTCGCAAAATTCCAGCCGATGACGATTCCTGTGACAATCACCCGCGTGCCCGGCGATTTCACCTCGCCCGCACGGACTACGGTTGATCCGAGCCCGGTCGTCGCCGAACTGCAGCCTGCGACGCCGCCACGCCGCGCCCGCAAGGCCGCCAAGCGCGCAGCGGCGCCTGCCGCTGCTCCGGCCGTCGCGGCCGCACCTGCGGCAGGTTCGCCGTTCCCGACGCCTCGCTGATCCACCAAACATATACGTTGGCGTGATTGTGCCAGCTGCAACACGTGACTAGATTGATCGTGCGGCGTTTTACGCCGCGCGACAAACACGTCATTTGCGGCAAGGCGTTTGAATGACCGTATCCGAGTTGAACCCTGCTCTGGCCTCCTCCGCCATGACCGATCCGTTCGGCCGGCGGATCAGCTATCTGCGCGTCTCGGTGACGGATCGTTGCGATCTGCGCTGCTTCTACTGCATGTCGGAAGACATGACCTTCCTGCCCAAGGCTGACCTGCTGACGCTGGAAGAACTCGACCGGCTCTGTTCCGCATTCATCGCCAAGGGCGTCACCAAGCTGCGGCTGACCGGCGGCGAGCCGCTGGTCCGACGTAATGTGATGGGCCTCGTGCGTTCGCTGTCGCGCCACCTCAAGACCGGCGCGCTGAAAGAACTGACGCTGACCACCAATGGCTCGCTGCTCGCCAAATATGCCGCTGAACTGGCGGATTGCGGCGTGAAGCGTATCAACGTCTCGATGGACACGCTCGACCCCGCGAAGTTTCGCACCATCACCCGCTGGGGCGACCTCAACAAGGTGCTGGCCGGCATCGACGCGGCGCAGGCTGCGGGGCTTGCCGTGAAGATCAATACCGTCGCGTTGAAGAACATGAATGAGGACGAGATCCCCTCATTGGTCGAATGGGCGCACGGCCGCGATATGGCGCTGACGCTGATCGAGGTGATGCCCATGGGCGATATCGGCGAGGGCCGCATCGACCAGTATGTGCCGCTGTCGCTGCTACGCGCGCGCCTCGCCAATCAGTTCACGATGACCGATTTGCCCGACGATACCGGCGGTCCCGCCCGCTACGTAAGCGTCAGCGAGACCGGCGGCAAGATCGGCTTCATCACGCCGATGACCCACAATTTCTGCGAATCCTGCAACCGCGTCCGCATCACCTGCACCGGCACGATCCATACCTGTCTGGGGCATGAAGACGCCTCGGACCTGCGCAAGCCTCTACGTGCCTCCGAGAGCAATGAACTGCTCAACGCCACCATCGACCGCGCCATCGGCCTGAAGCCGAAGGGCCACGACTTCATCATCGATCGGCGCCACAACCGACCCAGCGTCAGCCGGCATATGAGCGTGACCGGCGGATAGCCGATAACGCTGCGCTGCGAGATCGTCTGAAGCCTCCCCTGATCCAGCGCACGGCAGGATTCTCCTGCCCCGCCCACGTTTTGGCCCGTGCGTCAATTTGTCGATTTTCCGATTGACGATTGCATGACGCGCTGAAATGGTGCCGCCGCGTTACTTCGCCCAGCGGAAAAAGCTGCGCTTTCTCAGTGGGAAAGCCAAGACGAGCACGCGCTGGAGCGACGACGGGGGAAACCGGTGGACCTACTTAAAATCACACGTGTGATCGACGGCCTGAGCGATGTCTTTGGCTTCATCGCCAAGTGGCTCGTGCTGCTCGCCTGCCTCGTCAGCGCCAGCAATGCCACGATTCGTTATCTCTTCAACTACTCGTCGAACGGCTGGCTCGAGATCCAGTGGTACATGTTCGCGGGCATCGTGTTCTTCGGCGCATCGCAGACGCTGCGCCTCAATGAACATGTGCGCGTCGATCTGCTCTATTCAGCAGTCTCCGATCGTGCACGGTTGTGGATCGACATCATCGGTCTCTGCATCTTCCTGCTGCCGGCGATGACCTACCTCACCTACATGACGTTCCCGTTCTTCCTGAATTCGTGGAATTCGCAGGAGGTCTCCAGCAATGCCGGCGGCCTGATCCTCTGGCCTGTGAAGCTGGTGCTGCCGCTCGGCTTCGGGCTGCTGCTGCTGCAGGGCCTCGCCGAACTCGCCAAGCGCATCGCTGCGCTCGCCGGCGTCGTCAAGATCGACACCCATTACGAAGCGCCGCTGCAATAGCGGCGTTTGTTTTTTCAGCTTTCGCGGCAATCCGTTCGACAGAACCAGTTCGATAGTCAGGACCACCGATGTTTTCCTACGGCGTGTTCCCCCCGCTGATGTTCGGCACCATGATCATCTTCATGGTGTTCGGCTTCCCGGTCGCATTTTCGTTGGCCGCGGTCGGCCTGTTCTTCGGTGTTCTCGGCATCTTCACCGGTCACTTCGATCCGTCCTTCCTTCAGGCGCTGCCGTTCCGCTTCTACGGCACGATCTCGAACGACCTGCTGCTGTCGATCCCGTTCTTCACGTTCATGGGCGCGATCCTCGAACGCTGCGGGCTTGCAGAAGACCTGCTCGAAGGCACCGGACAGCTGTTCGGCAAGGTCCCGGGCGGCCTCGCTTATGCCGTGATCATCGTCGGCGCGATCCTTGGCGCCATCACCGGCACGGTCGCCGCATCGGTGATCGCGATGGGCGTGATCTCGCTGCCGATCATGATGCGCTACGGCTACGACATGAAGCTGGCCACCGGCGTCATTGCCGCATCCGGCACCATCACGCAGCTCATCCCCCCGTCGCTGGTGCTGATCGTACTCGCCGACCAGCTCGGCCGTTCGGTCGGCGACATGTATCTTGGCGCCATCGGCCCCTCGATCATCCAGGTCGTCATCTTCATTCTCTACATCGTGGTTCTGTCGATCCTGAAGCCGAACGCGATGCCGCCGATTCCGGAACATGCGCGCGAGCCGATGAACTGGAAGCTCATCAGCCGCGTGCTGTGGGGCATGATCCCCTCGATCGTGCTGATCTTCCTGGTGCTCGGCACCATCGGCCTCGGCCTCGCGACGCCGACCGAAGCCGGCGCCATGGGCGCGGTCGGCGCGATGGTTCTCGCCGCATTGCATCGCCGCCTCACCTGGCCGCTGGTCGAACAGGCCATGACCTCGACCATGCGCCTGACGTCGATGGTGGTGTTCATCCTGATCGGTTCGACCTGCTTCAGCCTCGTCTTCCAGGGCATGGATGGCGCGCGCTGGATCGAACATCTGCTGACGGGCTTGCCCGGCGGCGTGGTCGGCTTCCTCGTCTTCGTGAATATCTTCGTATTCTTTCTGGCGTTCTTCCTCGATTTCTTCGAGATCGCCTTCATCATCATCCCGCTGCTGGCGCCCGTTGCAGCCAAGCTCGGCATCGACCTCGTCTGGTTCGGCGTACTGCTCTGCGTGAACATGCAGACATCGTTCATGCACCCGCCATTCGGCTTCGCGCTGTTCTATCTGCGCGGCATCGCGCCGCCGGAAGTGAAGAGCCGCGATATCTACCTCGGCGCCATGCCGTGGGTCGCCATGCAGATCATTCTGGTGATCATCGTGATCTACTGGCCCGGTCTCGTGACCTACTGGATCGACAACACGGCGATCGACACATCGAACGTGAAGATCGAGATCCCGCAGATCGAGATGCCGGCGATGCCGGACTTTGGGCCGCCTAAGTAACGGGAAAGCCGTGCCTAGCCGTCGAACACCACTTCGGCTTCGCCCAGCCCTTCGAACCGAACGGTGCAACGATCGCCCGGTTTGAAGAACGGCAGCCCGGTCCAGCTGCCTGTGGTCACGATCTGCCCTGCCTTCACGCCAGCGCGCATCATGTTCGCCAAAGCGACGGCGCCCGCGATGGGATCATCGGTGGGGTGGCCACCTCTACGCTCAATGAGGGTCTCGCCATTCACGGTGAAAGTCATCTGCAGTTTCGGCAGATCGAGATGCGACCAGTCGGCAAGTTCAGGTCCAGTGACCAGGCCGGCATTGATACCGCAGTCAGCGAGCTGTTCGAGCTTTGGACGACTCAGCGGGTCGTGGAAGCGACTTGAGACGACCTCGATGACCGGCAGCACCGCGACGGCCTTCGCGACCTCCTCGCGCGTGTAAGGCTCGCTGCGCGCCGGCAGATCGCGAATGAAACGGAAGGCGACCTCGCCCTCGACGCCGAGATGCGGGACTTCAGCCACCGCCATATGCGCGGGGCTCGAACGGATCATTCGCGTCTCGATCAATCCACGTGTCGGTTCGCCTTCGGGCGGCGCGCCGGCCTTGAAAGCGCCGATCGGCTCGCCCACCAAAACAGCTACGCGGTCCTGAATCTCATGCGCCTGCGCCACTGAAGACGGCGTGACGGGCAAACCGTTGATCTGCATCCCGCTCTGGCGCGCCTGAGCGAGGATCTCGGCTGCAGCGGCAATTTCTTGTTCAGTCATCGCAGTACCTTGTGACGCATCAAGCAAGTCGCTTCGTGAAATCTGGTCGATCCATAGCCTTTTTGACGGATTTCAACATGCGATACCAGCACAGTCGGTCATGAAAGCCCAATGTCTCCGTCAGATTAAAACTTGGCAATGTCGCCACCATAATCCCTCCAGCCTAGCAAATGTCACGGATCGGCCGCATGTGCCGAACAGTCTGGCCAGAGAGTTGTTATCGCCGACCGCATGCATTCAGCCTCTCAGACGCATTGAACCGCGCCAGACGTCATCGAAAGGTCATACGCGATGGAATCCGACGGCACGTCCAACAAGGTCCCCGCGATCACCTTCGGTTTCTGGATCATCAAGATCCTTGCCACCACGTTCGGCGAGACCGCCGGCGATACGCTGTCGATGACCTTAAATCTCGGCTATCTAGTCAGCACGTTGGCGTTCATAGCGGCGCTCGCGATACTGGTGATCGTTCAAACGCGGGCGAAAACATTTCATCCCCTGCTGTACTGGGCGACCATCATCGCATCGACCACGGCGGGAACGACCCTCGCGGATTTCGCCGATCGTTCACTCGGAATCGGTTATCCCGGCGGAACGTTGATCCTCATGGCCTGCGTCTTGATTTCGCTTGCAATGTGGTACCGGTCAGAAGGAACTGTATCGACGCAGTCCATCACGAGCCCGCGCATCGAGCTGTTCTATTGGGCTACAATTACGTTCTCGCAGACGCTGGGTACCGCACTTGGCGATTGGGTCGCCGATTCCGGACTAGGCTATGACGGCGGAGCGCTTGTCTTCGGCGCATTGCTGGCAATCGTTGCCGCACTGTACTTCTGGTCCGCGTTATCGCATGTGGCATTGTTCTGGGCAGCTTTCATCCTGACCCGTCCGCTCGGCGCCACCATCGGCGACTACTTGGACAAACCAATTGCGAACGGTGGGTTGAATATCAGCAGGCCGCTGGCTTCGGCCGTTCTGGCTGCAATTATCCTGACTTGCATCTTTGTTCTTCCGCAGCGCGCAGGCCGACATCCCCAATCGGCATAGAAGCCGGGCGCGTCGCGAATCCCAGACCGTCGATCGACAAAAAGCCCGACCTTCTCGCGAAGGCCGGGTTTCTTTCAAAAATCGCGAGCTGAGGATCAGCCGCGGGTACGCGAGCGGATCATGAAGCTGTCGAAGGTGTATTCGGCGACCTGCCACCACAGATACTCGTCCGAACGATAGGCCTGCATCGCGTCGATCGACTTCTTGAAGTCGGCATTCTTCGACGAAATGTCGGCCCAGAGTTCGTTGGTCGCCTTGAGGCAGGCATCCAGAACTTCGTTGGTGAACGGACGCAGCTGCGTGCCGCCAGCAACGAGCTGCTTCAGCGCAGCGGGGTTCTGCATGTCGTAACGTGCAGCCATCCAGGTGTTGGCGTTGGCGCAGGCATTGGCGAGGATCGCCTGATAGCTCTTCGGCAGCGCGTTGAACTTCTCGAGGTTGGTGAAGGCGTGAACCGTCGGGCCACCTTCCCAGAAACCTGGATAGTAGTAGTACTTCGCGACTTTCTGGAAGCCGAGCTTCTGGTCGTCATAGGGGCCGACCCACTCGGCAGCGTCGATGGTGCCCTTTTCGAGCGACGGATAGATGTCGCCACCAGCAAGCTGCTGCGGCACGACGCCGACCTTTTGCAGCACCTGACCGGCAATGCCGCCGATCCGCATCTTGAGCCCGGAGAGATCGGCAACGGTCTTGATCTCCTTGCGGAACCAGCCGCCCATCTGCGTACCCGTATTGCCGCAAGGGTGACCGATGACGCCAAATTTCTTGAAGAACTCGTTACCGAGCTGCTCGCCGCCGCCCTGGTACCACCAGGAATTCTGCTGGCGTGCGTTCAGACCGAACGGCACCGACGCGTAGATCGCGAAGGTCGGATCCTTGCCGACATAGTAGTACGACACAGTGTGGCACATTTCGACGGTGCCGTTGGAGGTCGCATCGAGCGCCTGCAGACCGGGGACCAGTTCGCCGGCCGCGAAGACCTGGATCTGGAATTTGTTGTCGGTCATTTCGGCGACCTGCTTCGCCATCATCTCGGCGCCGCCATAGATGGTGTCGAGCGACTTCGGGAAGCTGGATGCGAGGCGCCATTTGATCTCGGGCGCGGACTGCGCGATCGCCGGCGAGGCAACGGCGGCCACCGCGGCGCCTGCCGTCGAAACCTTCAAAAACTCACGACGCTTCATTCAAGCTCTCCTTTTTGCGGGCGTTTTCCCTAGAATTCCTTTGAGCATGTTCGACGGCAAATCGTTGCGCGATTCAACCGAAGACGCTCTGGTGCAGAGGCTGTCTAACACGGTTATTCAGCCGCGGAAAACACGACGAAGGTCGTTGCCCGCCCAATTGAACGAAAGTTCTATGCGGCATCTCGGCCTTAATCCCGGCCCCGGCCACCGGCCCGCTTACGCAGCTGCAATAACGCCCTGCAACCGGTCGCGGATCTGCGTGCCGATGGCCCGATAGATCGCCGCGTGCGGGCCGTTGGGCTCGCTCACCACCACGGGCGTGCCGGCATCCGACATCGCGCGGATGGACATATGCAACGGCACTTCACCCAGGAACGGCACCTTGAGCCGCTCAGCCTCGTGACGGGCGCCGCCATGGCCGAAGATGTCGGAGCGTGTGCCGCATTCCGGGCACTGGAAATAGCTCATATTCTCGATGATGCCGAGCACGGGCACATTGACCTTGGTAAACATCGCAAGGCCGCGCCTCGCATCGATCAGCGCCAGATCCTGCGGCGTCGAGACGATGACCGCACCCTTCAGGGGCACGTTCTGCGCCAGCGTGAGCTGTGCATCGCCGGTGCCCGGCGGCATATCGACGATGAGGACATCGAGCGTGCCCCAGGCGACATCGCGCAGCATCTGGGTGATCGCCGACATCACCATCGGTCCGCGCCAGATCATTGCGGTTTCCTCCTCGACCAGGAAGCCGATCGACATGATGGACAGGCCGAAACGCGCGATCGGGATCATCTTCCTGTTGTCGTCGAGAACAGGCTTTTCGTGGATACCGGTCAGCCGCGGTACCGACGGACCATAGATATCGGCGTCCAGCAGACCGACCTTCAGGCCGAGATCGCGCAGGCCCAGCGCCAGGTTGAGCGCCGTCGTGGACTTGCCGACGCCACCCTTCCCCGAGGCCACTGCGATGATCGCGGCAACGCCAGGAATCTCAGCCTGTTTTGACATTGGCGAGTTGGCCGGGTTGGCGTGCGGGCGATGCGCCGAGACCGGCTGTACGCCGCCGGACTGCGGACCGCGCGAATGCGCAGCGGGACCATGGCTATGCGCGGGTGTGGCGGCCGGCGCGCTGCCGGGCTTGCGCTCCGCCGTCAGCGCAACCATCGCGCCCGTGACACCCGGGAGCGCGCGCACCGCGGCTTCCGCCTGCGCGCGCACGCTTTCCCAGGCCCGCGCTTCGGCGGCGTCCACATTGATCGAAAACAGCACCTTGCCGTCGGTCACCACGATCTCGGACAAGACATCGGCATGGATCAGCGGCACGCCGCGGGGCGATGTCACCTTGGCCAGGCCATCCAGAATTTGCTGCTTCGAAACGCTCAATGCGTGTCTCCCGATCGACGGACAATTCAAACCGCACAGATAGAGAACTTCCGCCCTAAGTCCATGGCGTTTCGAGGCGATGTTGAGAGTTCCGAGATTGCTCTGGCGCAAGACCCGCACCGGATTCTGTTTTGCAACGCACCATAAGCGGCTGCAGCCATGAGTGGTGACGGGGGCTTTGCCGCGTCCTGCGCAGCGACTATGCTGACGCTCCTCATCACCAGCGATCTCGCCGCCACCAACCAGGGCGGCGCCCTCACTTTCCAAGAGTCGACGTTCGGCAGCAAAGCCGACAGAATCCAAAGGGTACGGACATGGCCAAAGTTGCATTCATCGGTCTCGGCGTCATGGGTTTCCCCATGGCCGGTCACCTTGCCACCAAGGGCGGCCACGAGGTCACCGTCTACAACCGCAACGCATCCAAGGCCAAAGCATGGGTCGAGAAGTTCGGCGGCAAGTCCGCGCCGACCCCGAAAGCGGCTGCCGAAGGCCAGGATTTCGTGATGGCCTGCGTCGGCAATGATGAGGACCTGCGGTCGGTCACCATCGGCTCCGACGGCGCTTTCGCCGGCATGGTCAAGGGCGCGACCTTCGTCGACCACACCACTGCCTCAGCCGAAGTGGCCCGTGAGCTCGACGCCGCCGCCACCAAGGCCGGTTTCCACTTCATCGACGCGCCAGTCTCGGGCGGCCAGGCCGGCGCCGAAAACGGCGCCCTGACTGTGATGTGCGGCGGCGACTCGAAGGTTTATGCCAAGGTCGAGCCGATCATCACGTCCTACGCCAAGATGCAGAAGCTGCTCGGCCCCGCGGGCTCCGGCCAGCTGACCAAGATGGTCAACCAGATCTGCATCGCCGGCCTCGTCGAGGCGCTGTCCGAAGGCATCCACTTTGCCAAGAAGGCCGGTCTCGACGTCAATGCGGTGGTCGAGGTGATCTCCAAGGGCGCCGCGCAATCGTGGCAGATGGAGAACCGCCACAAGACCATGAATGACGGAAAGTTCGATTTCGGCTTCGCTGTCGAATGGATGCGCAAGGACCTCTCGATCTGTCTCGCGGAGGCCCGCCGCAACGGTGCCAGCCTGCCGGTCACGGCTGTGGTCGATAACTTCTATGCAGAAGTGGAAACCATGGGCGGCAAGCGCTGGGACACTTCCAGTCTTTTGGCAAGATTGCAGCGCTAAGTATCTAATTTCGCAATATAAAAGGCGGCGGAGTGATGCTGGCCGGGCATTCTCCGCCGCCTCTGTTTTTATCGAATATTAACCGGATTACCTCGTTCTCTAAGGCACCTCTTAATGATTGTGCGGCACAGATAGGATCTGTGAAAAACCGCCCGCGTTTGCGTGCAGGATTTGTGTACGAGTGATGAGTGAGCCCGCCGCCAGGCCCGAGGTCGTCCAGCTTCCGGCTGAAACGCCCGTCGCTGTTCCGCCGCGCAATCGCCGGGCGGCACAACAGCGGGTGCGCGAAGCGCGCGACCGGCTGACCTCGACCTCGGGAACGCGCCCCGCTTTCGATCGCGAACTGCTCCGCCAATACGCTCAGACCCGCCTCTCCGCCTCGCTCGTCATCATGCTGCTGGTGGTCGGCACCGGCATCCTGTTCGGGTTCTGGATGCAGCCGCTGCCGGCCGCCGCATGGTCTTGCGGAATGCTGTGCATTCACGCGGTGATCCTGCGCGCCTGCAATCGCTACCTAACGGAAACACCGACACCCGGCAGCACGCACAAATGGCGGCTGCGCTTTATCTTTTTGGACCTGCTCTACGGCCTGTCCTGGACGGTCATCCTCGTGCATCCGACCGGTGTCGACGTCGTCTCCAATTCGCTGATGATGTTCCTGATGCTGCTGGTGGTCGCGGTCTCCAGCATGCTCGCCGCCAGCCTGCCCATAGCAGCCTTTGCCGCCACCGCGCCGGTGACGCTGGGCGTGGCGCTGAGCTTCATCCTGCGCGGCAACTTCGACAACTACGTGCTGGCCGTTCTGGCTGTCGCAGCCGAAGGCTATTTCGCGCTGCTGGCGCAACGTCTGCATTCGACCACGCTCGCAACACTGGAAGCCCGCGCCGAGAAAGATGCACTGATCGGCGAACTCGAACAGGCAAAGGCAATCTCCGACGAAGCGCGCCACCGCGCCGAAGCCGCCAATGTCGCGAAGTCGCGTTTCCTCGCGCAGATGAGCCATGAGTTGCGCACGCCGCTGAACGCCATTCTCGGCTTCTCCGAAGTGATGAAGAGCGAAATCTTCGGCGGCCATGCCGTGCCGGTCTACAAGGACTACTCTGCTGACATCCATAACTCCGGCGTGCATCTTCTGAATCTCATCAACGAGATCCTCGATCTGTCACGCATCGAAGCCGGCCGCTACGAATTGAACGAAGAAGCCGTCTCGCTGGTGCATGTGGTGGCCGACTGCCATCACCTGTTGAAGCTGCGCGCATCGAGCCGCGGCATCACCATCCATGAAGTCTTCGAACACGGCATGCCGCGGGTCTGGGGCGACGAGCGCGCCTGCCGGCAGATCGTGCTGAACCTGCTGTCCAATTCGATCAAATTCACACCGCAGGGCGGCGAGATCTGGCTCAAGGTCGGCTGGACCGCCTCCGGCGGCCAGTATCTGAGCTGCAAGGACACCGGTTCCGGCATCGCCGAAGACGAGATTCCGATCGTGCTGGCGTCATTTGGCCAGGGATCGAACTCAATCAAATCGGCCGAACAGGGGGCCGGTCTCGGTCTGCCGATCGCCAAGAGCCTGATCGACATGCATGGCGGCACATTCACGCTGAAATCCAAACTGCGGATCGGCACCGAGGTGATCGTCACCTTCCCGCCGGAGCGTGTGATGTCCGCACTAGCTCCGATGGCGCCCGATGCGCCGCCGTTGCAGCCCGATTACGAGATGAACGTCGCCGATGAGAAACGCCGGGCCCGCAACAAGCCCATCATGAATGCAGGAACCGGGCTGTGATTTCGACGCTTGCGCAAGCAAGCCTATCCGCTTCAATATTAATGGATGAGCAAAGAAACACCGTGCATCGCCGTCTGCTTCATCGACCCCAAGACCAAGCTCTGCCTCGGCTGCGGACGCACGCTGCCGGAGATCGCGCGCTGGGGAAAAATGGCCAGCGCGGAGCGTCTGGATACGATGGCGCTGCTGCCGGCCCGCATGGCCGACGCCGGGCTGGAGCCTTCGTCCACATACGCCGCAAGGAAGACCGCAGCGACGACCTGAGAGGCTCGCCATGAGCCGGGTCTTCCTTTTGGTCATCGTCATCGTTGCGACGGCTGGCGCCGCCCTCGCCTATGGCGACCCCAAGCAGATCTCCAAGGCCGGCAATCTCGTCACGGAAATCCTGCGCAGGCAGAGCCCGCCGCCATTGCGGCTGGTCGATGTGCCGCGCGGCAATACCGGCGAGTTCGGACTTCAGGCCAAGATCAACGGCGTGAAGACGGCCATGGTGATCGATACGGGCGCAACCTCGGTGGTGCTGACTTATGAAACCGCAAAGGCTGCGGGTCTGCCGCTCGAATTGCTCGACTACAATGTCGACGTCGAGACTGCGGGCGGTCGTACCAAGGCTGCGCGATTGACGCTGGATCGTCTCGCCGTTGGCAAGCTGGTGGAACGATCCGTCCCGGCACTGGTGGTGCCGCGCGGACAGATGAAAACCAACCTGCTCGGCATGAGCTTTCTCGACCGTCTGGAAAGCTGGGAAGTGCGCGCAGATAGACTGATGCTGCGTGGCTATCCGTAGCTAGGCCGCGACCGACTCCGCAGGTTCATCCTCGACCTGCGCAATTGCCTCACGCAACACATTGATGCCCGCACCGTGCTTGACGCCATTCTCCGCCAGATAGCGCCGGAACGCGCGCGCGCCGCGCACGCCGTGGAATGCGCCGACGAAATGCCGGGTGATCGAATGCAGCCGCGTGCCCTGCGCAAGCTGATCCTCGATATAGGGCATCATCGCCGCGAAGGCGTCTTTCATCGTCGCGTGCGGCGCCGGTTCGCCGAACAGTTCGGGATCGACCGACAATAGCCGCCATGGCTCCTGATAGGCCGCGCGGCCAAGCATCGCGCCATCCACATGCGCGAGATGAGCAGCGGCTTCAGTGATACCCGCGATGCCGCCATTGATGATGATCGGCACGTCGGGCATTGCCGCCTTCAGGCGATAGACGCGGTCGTAGTTCAGCGGAGGAATGTTGCGGTTCTCTTTCGGCGACAGACCATTGAGCCACGCCTTCCGCGCATGCACGATGAGACCGTCAGCGCCGGCTGCGACCACCGCGCGCGCCAGCGTATCGAGCGCCACTTCGGGATCCTGATCGTCGATGCCGATACGGCACTTGACGGTGACCGGCACGTCCACGGCCTGCTTCATCGCGGCCACACCGCGCGCGACCAGATCCGGCTCCGCCATCAGGCAGGCACCGAAGCGGCCGTCCTTCACCCGATCCGAGGGACAACCGACATTGATGTTGATTTCGTCATAGCCGAAATCCACGCCGATCTTCGCCGCTTCCGCAAGATGTGCCGGCTCAGAGCCACCGAGTTGCAGCGCCACCGGATGTTCGCTGGCGTCAAAGCCAAGCAACCGCGTGCGGTCGCCATGGATCACGGCGCCCGTCGTCAGCATCTCCGTATAGAGCCGCGTCCGCCGCGACAGCAGACGATGGAAGACGCGGCAATGCCGGTCAGTCCAGTCCATCATAGGCGCCACGGCAAATCTGTGTGATTGATTTAGCTGCATTTTTCAAGTACATTCAAATCGTTAGGTCGCGTTGTGTGCACTCTATCTTACGCCATGACACGACGTTTTTTCCGGCTTTTCGACGCCTCAGTGCACACGGAGCGCACACGCGTGGCTACCTTTAGCAGATTAAAGTCGGGTTCGTGGCGTGCGCAGGTCCGGCGTAAAGGAAAATACGTCAATGAGACGTTCGTCCGCCGTAAGGACGCCGAGGAATGGGCACTGGATATCGAGCGAAGAATTGATCGTCAGGAGCCCGCAACTTCGCGAGCCCGAGAGGCCAAGCTTTTTGGCGATCTCATCGCTCTACACCGCCAAGACCTAGAAGAGGTCAGCAGGAAAATCGGGCGGTCGAAGGACGCGAGTCTAAAATTCCTTGACGAGAGACTCGGGCTTCTCCGTTTGGGCGAACTCGATCGCGAGCGTCTCATCAAGTTCGGAAAGGAGCGCGCGCAAGAGGGCGCGGGTCCTGTAACGGTTGGCATCGATTTGGGATACATCAAAACGATCCTCTCGCATGCCGCCGCTGTGCATGGCGTGACCGTTTCGATCGAACCAATCAATCTCGCACGTATTGCTCTCGGACGCCTTGGTCTTGTCGGCAAGGGCAACGAGCGCGACCGTCGTCCAACACAAAAGGAGCTCGATCTCATCATCGCGAGGCTCGAAGCCAATGATCGGCAACAAATCCCCGTTGACCGGATCATTCGATTTGCCGTCGCAACGGCAATGCGGCAGGACGAAATTGCTAGAATTGAATGGAGCGACTTTGATCCCGAGGGCAAGATGCTCCTCATTCGAGATCGCAAGGACCCTCGGAAGAAGAAAGGCAACGATCAACGCATCCCGCTACTGGACGTGTCGGGATATGACGCGTGCAAGATCATTGAAGAACAAGGACGCTTTTCAAACATTCGAGAGGGTCGCATTTTTCCTTACAACGGACGTTCGGTCGGCACCGCATTTCGCCGTCAATGCAAAGATCTAAAGATACAAGACCTCCATTTTCATGACCTTCGCCATGAAGGCACGAGTCGACTATTTGAAGCCGGCTTCACGATTGAACAGGTCGCGCTGGTAACCGGCCACAAGGATTGGAAGATGTTGCGTCGATATACTCACCTGAAGCCCGAGAAATTGCATACTGTTCTAAGAACGAGAGCGGCGTGACCAGGAACGGCTCCAGACCTTGCTGCGCCGTGAGCCGCGGGCCACCGAACAATGGACGCATTCAACTGTCGCAATTGGATTGGCACGTCTCGCACTCGCTCAATTGATGTAAGCTGGAATACAAGAATGGTCGACGTCCGATCGTGAAACTCTCGACAGATGTGATCCACAGCATGGAAGCGCCAAGACCGTTGATCGGCCCCATTGCATTGACGCCGGACGAAGGCGCGATCCTGGCAGCGACGAAGCTCCGTCAGGAGGAGCTCTTCCATGAGAGTGACGGCGCTCAAAGAAATGGCGAACTCGCGTTGGCGTTGATGACGTCGCTGTTGGCGCGTGCCGCTATTCCCGAGGTGCGCCTGAAATATTTCGAGGACCCGACCTACCGCACCGGACGCATCAAGGGGTCATATCGGCAGTTGTTCGAGCGCAACAAGACTGTCGGAGACGACATCTTTCGGCACCCCAATTTCCTCCAACACCTCCGATATTTCCTTTTTGGCGCGGAGCTCCCGGACGACATCATCGAGGCATTCTCAGGCAAAGCGCTTTCATTTGGTCACGTGGGTCCGAGCGATGCGTCGGAACTCGGAACCTTAAGCAGGGATATGACCCGAAAATATCATCTTGCGGTTCACATCGGTCCTGATGGAGTCGCCGAGGAATTCTACAAGTTGGCGCTAGATTGCGGAATCTACCAAGGCCACGCGCTCGCGATACGGAAACGCGTGGCTTCGATCCGCTGATTTGTTTTTGCTTTCGCGCGATCACGCCAACGCTTTGACGTCAGTTGCTTCATTCTCGATCGGACAGCAGGACTTTCAGATTGTCGAGCACGGCGGCGGTGACCGTCCCGCGTTCCTGACCGAACAGAAGCGCCAAGCCGTCGAGGACGCGTCCGACATCACTCGGACGACTTGGCCGGTTGTCGGTTTGGGTGAACGGTCCGTCGGTTTCGGTGAGGAGACGATCGAGAGGCAACGCCTTTACGAGCGCACTACGTTTTTCGTTCGCTAGCATTTCCGTGTTGATTGAGAAATAACAACCCAGATCGACGGCACGCCTGGCCTCCGCTGCGGTGCCGGTGAACCAGTGCAACACCACGCGACCGCGTGTGGGTGGCAGATGCGCTTCGACCATATCGAGCACGACCTTGGCCGCCCTGACGCTGTGGACGGTGAGTATCTTGTTCCTAGCATCTGCCGAAGCCTTCAAGACTCGCGCGAAGATCTCCTTCTGCCTATCGAAAGATTTGTAGAAGCGCGGTCCGGCGTCGAGGCCGACTTCGCCGACATAGCGCGCGTTCGGAAGCAACTCTTCCCAGAGGTCGATCTCCCTGGCGCGCTCTCCGACCAATTGCGGATGTAGCCCGAGCGCCGCGCGCACGTGGCGTGTGGGTGCCGCCAATTCCTGGTTTCTCGCCCACGCCTTCGGCGTCGTCGTCACCGCCAATGTGAACACGCCATCTCGCTCGCAGTCATCCACCGCGGCGGCAAAGTCCGGATAGAGATCGAGGTGGCAATGGAAGTCGACGAGTCCGGAAGAACGCATGCCCGGTTCCTATGACGGCGCGGTGCGGACACCCTTTAACAGGACGCCTACTTCCGCCAATCCGCGGCGATAGACGTCCGCGAGTTGATCATGTCGCCCGGGTTCGTCGTAAAGTGGACCCGGCTTATGAATGAGCATCTTGGCGAGTTCGGGCCGTTTCTCGATGCGATCGACTGCTATCTGGAATGAACGAACCTGCTGTCCTTCGGCCTGTTTGGTATCCAGCACCGAGCCGTGAAGGTTAGGTAAGCCATAGGTAGTTCGATCTTTGTTGATGAGGGACGCGCGGCGAATCAAGCAGGGCAAGCAATATCCGCAATGTCCCTGAGGCTTTTTCGTCCAACGCCCCTTGGAGGGCGACGAGCAAGACAGAGACACCGGGGCGAGCTGTTTTAGGAGACCGGGATTGGCGCATGCAGCCACCATTTGGCCCTTCGTCTTATCCCAGTATGGGTTTTCCAGCCGGCCCGGGATTCCGAGACCACGGAGAAGTTCGTTCCATCGCGCAATGTAGAAAGGATGTGTCGTTCGAGTGCTTAACGCGCCTAGCCGCAATCGATCGAGCGGGACATTGAGCGCGATCAGGCCATTCTCCGGCACTTTCAACACGAAATCGCCGGCGAAACCTGAACCAGCGGCCACGCCGAGCGAAAAGAACAGAAAGGATCGCCCGCGGGTCGTATCCTCGGAGCCGACGCCCTTGACCAGCTCACTGTCAAAACTCATCCACATCCGCAGCCGATCGAATGACGACGACTTGTAGGCAGCCTTCAATCCATCGAAACACAGATCCTGAGATTTACTGACCAATCCCTCGCCCGCATGGCTGACCAACAGAGGCACGCCTCGCGCTTCCAGCGTGTCGATCGCTCCGATCAGGCTGTCGAGGCCACCCGAAAACAGGCTGACCCCATCGAACGGCGGAGCGATCAAGCTCGGCGCGGCGGGAGACACGAGCTTGCTGAAGCCCTTCGGGCGTTTCCTGAACCCGACCGACCACCTGTCGCCGGTCAGAAAATTCAGGGCGCGCGTGAGAACGCCCGCGTTCGCGCTCCAGCGCCCGGGATCGCTGACCGGCACGACCAGGCGGATCTCACGGGTCCATGCGTCTTGCGATTCCGTCGACCTGGACAGTCGTGTATCCGCGGCATGAACATGTGCGGCGACCAGCAACATGTCGGCGCCGATCTCGGAGGGCGTCAAGCCCAGAGCCTTGAGGTCGTCGAGCGCGTGGCCGATGCCGTGGTCGAGATGCTCTCCTCTTATGAGCTGCAGGGGCGAGGCCGTCTCATCGCGCGCCTTCGGCACGCGGGTTCTATCATCCGGTCCGAAGCGGCCGATGATGACATGTCGTCTCATTTCTCCGCCTCCGCGTCGCCCAAAGTCTGCAATGCCTCGAATGCGGCCTGATAGACGTCGGTGACGAATCCAAGGACCTTTTCGGGTGTCAATGATTGGATGTTCACGCCGGCCGCGTTGATGGTGTCGCTGACACCACGATGAATGAAGTCGCGCAACTGAGCCTCGATCCGCTCGGCGGTGCTCGGATCGGTTGGCAACGTGATAACCTTGGTACCGATGTCGTTGCAAAGGCGCGCTTCGATCGCGTGCGTCGCATAAAGCTCGAACACGGTCTGAATCTGCGCCGGCGTGAGCGCGTCGATGTCCGTGATACCGGCTCCGGCGAGATCGGCGATCGTTTCAATGAAGGCGTCGCGCGCGATGCCTTCATCGATCGCACCGCCCTCGGGGCAGATATAATCGGCAAGGCCTGCGAAGACTTCCTCGATCGGACGCCCGGCGAGGCTTTCGAGATTCAGCGTCCGAAGCGCCTCGCGGACGCCGTTGGTGCTTGCGTCATTGAGGAAGCGAACGAGGCCAGCCCCGGCACCGCGCGCGGAGCCCATTCGCTGGGCGGCCTGCCGGGATCCGCCCGTGGCCTTCGAGACATATTGCGAAACGGCGCGTCCCAAGCTCTGCCGGTCACCGCCACCTGAACTGGCGAAGCGGGAGAAATTGTTCCTCGCAGACGTGAAACGATCTGCCGCGCCGGCTATAGGTGCGGCGGGTCTCGCCGCTGGCGCGACCGGAACCGCCGGTGGATTCGGATCTGCGGATGGCGGCTGGTCACTTGGGCCGGCACCTGACGCCGGCTCCGAGCCTGGCGCCGCACCTGGGTTGTTGGCTTCGCCTTGGAGCCAAGTCGGCACGAGGGCGGAGTTGCCGGCCGCGCCGCCATAAGCGTTCGACGTGCCCATCAGCGCGTGCCCTTTCGGGTGCGCAGCGCGGCCGCGGCGGTCGTCTTGAGAAATGACGACTTGGATGTGGACCACCGCTCCAACAATTTCTCGAAACGCGCGATGCCCTCGGGGTCTTTGATGACGCCTTCCCAACCGCTTGCGGGCCACGGGCCGCTGCGGTCGGCCGGTAGGGCCTCGAGGAGATCGAGAAGGTTGGGCTGCAACGTCGGGTGAGCCCGCACCAACACGGCCAGACCGTCGACGCCGGGTGGCGCAGTGTCGAAGGTGTCGCCGCCCATGATCCGGCCGCGCAGTTCTTCAAACACTTGGGCCGCTTCGGCCGGGACGAGTCGCTTTAACTCTCCGTCGAGAGCTTGAACCGTCAACTTCGGACCGAGCAACTTGTCGACGACGGCCACGAGTCGGCCGAGAACCGATGCCGCGCCGAAGTAATCTTTCCGATCCTTGGTCACGAACAGATACGGGCGCAGGTCGACGCCTGCTAGGCTCGGGGGAAGTTTCGCCCAGGCGCGGATGGCGTCGGCTGCTTTCCATTCCACCAGCACGGCACTTTCGCTTACCGCGGGTGCTGACGACGTCGATTGGGCATCATCGTCCAGACGCGTGATCTTCGGTCCAGCGCGCTTCGCTTTCGGCTTATCCTTGTCATCGCCTGCCGCAGCTTCCAGCGCGGCAAGATCCTCGCAGACACCATCTGGATTGCGCGCCGCGCTGCTGGCGATCTGGTCGAAAAGCCGCGACAGGAAACGTTCGGCCAGCATCAGCTTGGCGAGAACCGGCAGCTTGACCTCGTCGCCGAAGCCGCGGGCGATCGCGGTCTGATGACGAAGCAGCAGGGTGTTGAGGAATCGCTTGATCTGCCGGGGATTGCCTTGTGTCCCACTCGCCAAGATCGGGCCGATTTGGTCACTGAGCGCGAGCGCATTCTGTACCTGTCCCGCCTTGTCGCCCAAGGCAGCTCTCACCGTTTGGGCGTCAAGACCCGCGGTCTTCCAGGGCCGCTTCAGCAATTCGCGGGCCGCATCAATCAGCGCCGTATAGGCCGCCTCGCCCTCAGCGAGTTCGGCGCCGACCAGCAATAGCGTGACATAGATCCGGGTCTCAGTTTCTCCCAAGGGTGGAATCCGAAACGGGACCTGGATGAGCTTTTCGAGATAGTTGCGGGCATAATCCCGAGGCCCGGTGGTGTCAGGAAGTTCGGGGAAGTGTTTGCGGACCGCGTATTCGATCATCGCCTCATCGGCGGCGACGACGAAAGCGGTGCGACCAGTGAAGACAAACAAGCGTACCGCTTCGAGGGTTTCGATCGCAGTGTCAGGCAGACAGCGGTCGAGGTCGTCGATCAGAACCACGAGTTGATCGATTCCGGCCTGCTTGAGGAGATCATCGAAGGCCTCGCGGAAGGCGCCGATTTCTTCAGGGACGTTTTTGGATTCGCCAGGCTTCAATAAGCCCTGCACCCCATCAATCGCCCTGTCGTAGTTCTCTTTCTTGGCGAGCTTGGCGGGGTCCGCGAAAATGTCCTTGAGCGTTCCGACCACGGCGCCGACCTGATCGGGCGTCGGAATGCCTGTCGCAACCGTGAAGGCCAAGCCGCCGGCATGGCGGGCGATCTTGAGCCAGTCGATGCGCCGAAAGATGTTCTTGACGCCCTCTCCAGCTTGTCTGAGCAGGGGCCTCTTCTCGATCAGGCCTGTGACGATGCCCTCGATGAGCGCGATTTTCGCATCTTCGAAACCCTGAAAGCGCCAACCGTTAAATTTAAGGCAGAGGACGCGATCGTCAGTCTCCAGGTTGGCCTCGATCATCTCGAGGATACTCGACTTGCCAGCACCCCAATCACCATGGATCCCGATCGTTACCGCTCGTTCGGGCTTCTCACGGAGCAATTCGATAATGGTTTTGGCGATCGCCTCATTATTGAGGAGGTCGACCTTTGTTTCGTTGTCAGTCAGGATCACGACACGCATTCCCCCCGGATGCGCCTGGACCTGGAGCGCCGTTGGTAGCGTCCAGTCGTCCCATTGCCCCGGGGATACTGCCGGAACGCGAGCGGTCCCGCCATCCCAATTCGCTAGGCTCTGTCAAGGTTTGGACCCGTGAGCTCGCGCGCGATGCTATCCGCTCTAAGCACGATCGCAGCCTGGCACGACGGAAAAACGCCTCCGAATCGGACGACGGACTCGAAACGGGGGAAATGACAAGGATTGTACTTCGAATTTTCTGTCGCCACAATTTGTTGTCGCAGCCATTGATGAGTCGCGCCATGGCCGAAATCCAGTCGTCCGATCCGTCGCTTTGGCAGGCCCGCGCCGCGCGGGCGCGGCGCATCGCCAGCATGTTGCTCGGACGTGACGCGGAGACGGTGTTGGCCTATGCCCGGGAATGCGATGAAGAAGGTCGGGGCATCTCCGCGAAAGCCATATCCTCCCCCTCTCTCATACCGGCCGCTTCGCCACGTGTCGTGTCGTTGATGTCGGGCCGTTCTTCGGCTGGCACACGCGCGGCCTAGCATCTTCACAGCGGCCATTTCACCTTAGCGCTGGCTAATCGGCGACGGGTCGATTCCGCCGATCGCAAGCTTGTCTACGCCATCCTTCGCCCACGAGCATTGGCTTGTTGCGGAGTGGGCGTTCAAACGCGACACGCAATTCGTCGACGTGGTGCGCCGTCACCTGCGCTACCCCACG